>DQIO01000334.1 GCA_020793555.1 Methanosarcinaceae archaeon
ATGAACTTTCGGAGAAGCTTGACATTAATCCACGAAACACCACCCAAGCACCCATCTCCACTTAACACCCAAAAACCGCCGAAAGAATAGAAAAGCGCCTGCCACCCCCAAACCACAAGGCTGGGCGGAGCAGAACAAAACGAACAACTTGGCAGAGTTCATTAATTAAATAACTCCTAAATTATATTTCAGCCGGAGCCCCCCACCTGCCTCCATACACACCCATAGAAATCTCATAACTCATTATTTCGCCTCACGAACCGCAATCTGTTCCCGAGCCATACGAATTGCTTCATGCAGTTTTGCCTCAAGCACATTTATCGGCGGTAGATCAGTCAGGTATTCAGCGATGTGTATTCCATTTTCTTCAAGCCGCAAAAGTTCCACATGCTCATAAGACTTCTCTGCACACAATATAAGTCCCAGCGGCATACTTTCTCCCTCACGCTTCTCATATTTATCGAGCCAGCGCAGGTAAAGCTCCATTTGACCCTTATCTGCTGCTTTAAATTTTCCTAACTTAAGTTCGATGGCGACCAAGCAATGCATCCCGCGATGGTAAAAAAGCAGGTCAATATAGTAGTCCTCATTGTCAATAGTGATCCGCTTCTGGCGAGCCACAAAACTGAAATCAGTGCCAAGTTCCAACAAAAACCGTTCAAGTTCCACAAGGATAGCTGATTCCAAATCCCGTTCGCTGTAGGTGTCAGCAAGACCCAGAAAATCAAGAAGATAAGGGTCACGGAAAACCAGGTCAGGGGTCATACGGTCTTCATCCCGAAGTGTTTCAAGTTCCTGTCTGGCAAGCTGTGCAGGCTTTTTTGATATCGCAGTACGTTCATACAGTATCCCCTGTATTTTGGCATGCAGGGTACGGGTACTCCATCGCTCAACCCGGCACATTTCTGCATAGAAATCCCGCTTAAGATCGTCTTTGATGTGGATGATCTCTCGAAAATGGGTCCAGCTCAATTGTCCACTCAGTGCGTGGACAATCTGCTCATCAGAATAAACCTCAGCAAAACGAATCATGTAGAATATATTTGAGCGAGTAAAGCCTTTCCCGTATTCGGAAGTCAATTGTCTACTCAGTGCGGAGACAATTTCCTTACCATACTCAGCACGCCCATTCCCAAGGATTTCAACATTAATACGCTTCCCCACATTCCAGTATAATACAACAAGAGCGGCATTTGCGGCCTGTGCAAATTGGGATTTTGTTGACTCTATAAGCCCTCTGATATCCTCTATTAATCTCCCATCCACAAAAACAGATGGATCATTATTGTTAGTGACCATATTCACGTCAATCATTTCTTTTTATTTAAAATTCTTTTGTATTGGTCATTGAAGACTAAGTGCCAACAATGAGTAAGAAATACTGGATATGAAAGAATCAAAAAGCGCCTGCCACCCCCACACCACAAGGCTGGGCGGAGCAGAACAGGATGAGCACACGGGCAGAGTGAAGGCGAGAGTGGAGCAGGAGTGGTGAAGAAAGTGTGGGGGCTGGAATCAATTAAATAACCTCCTAATTATATTTTAGCCTGAGCCCACCATCTACAAACACCCACCCAAGCATCCATCTCCACTTCACACCCAAAGCCCGCCGGAATATTCGAAAAGCGCCTGCCACTCCTCACACCACAAGGCCGGGCGGAGCAGATCAGGCCGGGCACACGGGCAGGGTGAAGGCGTGGGTGGAGCAGGAAAGTTGAAGATGGAATGGGGGCTAGAATCAATTAATATCAAAATTGTTTATTTCGTTAACTAATAATTCAATCTTTTTTCTCTATTATTTTTACTTTTTATTTCGCATTGCCATATAATAATTACTTTCCAACCTTCCTTTTTTAGTTTTGCTATATTTTTTTCATCGCGGAAAATATTATCTAATATCTTTACCTTCCAAGTTTGTAAATTTGTTTTTGGAAGTTTTGCAGCTTTGCAATTTTCATGACCATGCCAGAAGCAGCCATTTACAAAAATTATTGTATGATATTTCGGTAAAACAATATCAGGTGTACCAGGATATCTATTATCATTTATTCGATATCTGAATCCTTTCGAGAATAAGAATTTTCGAACAATTATTTCGGGTTTTGTCTATTTTCCCCGAATCTTGGACATTATTTTACTTCTTTTTTCTTTTGAATAAATATCAGTTATATTTGTCCCCCACAATGTTTAATATCCATTTATGTTCGACGCAACCATTCAGATTCATCTAGACCTACACGGGAAATACTCGCAGCAAAATCATTAGCGATTCTTTGAGCATGTTGATTTTTAAGTTCCGAAATCCATTTGAATCTTGATTCATCTGTTGTTTCAAAAATGTAATCACTACCCTCTCTTTCTGCTCTAACGATTTGATCGTCTCCGTAATTGGATGAAAAATTAAAATGCATTAAGTCATATATTTTTTGGTTTACCTTCAATTTTTCATAGTTACTATCGTCTATTTTTACGACTATGTCAGATTTAACATTTTCACTAACTTTCTCCAAGGGAAGAAAGGAAAAAATCCTATTATCTTCGATTCTGACACAATCACATCTAGGTTGAATGCAAAGCAAATATTTTTCACTTTCATTCGGATCACCAGACTCTTTTTTCAGAATAGTACCTAAAGTTAATATCGGATTTCGATCTCCGCCATATCGGTTTTTTATAGATGTGAGGATTGCGAATTTATAATCAAGTTCTTGAAAATCCTCATCCTCATCACAGAAAGTCTGAGTTAATTTACTATGAACATTATTCTTAAAATTATTCCGTTTTTTACTGGACACACGTGATTCCCAACCAGATTTTTCAATTCCGATTCTTTGACATTTACGTATATCCTCACATGTCAATTCAATATCTCCCCATGATCCATTTAATGAATATGAATTTTCACTTTTATTCATTCTAAGCCATGCGTCAATCGCATTGATATTTGCGACATTCCCCACTTCATAATTATCAAGAAGTGAGTGGAATTCGGAAGCGACAATATCAACAGCAAGATTCTTTGCATCATCAGGAATGGGAAGCAAGGCCCTATGTGCCAAATATGATGGATCAATCTTAGATTCTAAATTACTTAAAAAAAGATGTGTATTGTCTCTGAGAACTGACAGTGATTCAATTGCTACATTCGAGACTAATCCCGATGTAATTTTTGCGAATTCAGTACTGAGTCTTTCAGGCAAATCCGTAATTGAAAGAATTCGCTCCTCGCAACCAGGATTTACTATTGTTTCCTCTTTAGCGAAAATTGCAATTCTTAAATGATCTTTCTGAAAGGCAAAATCATTGTCATCTGAACTAAAATCAATATCAAATTTTTCCGTTATTTTTTCTTTAATAGAGGCTGAAATGGAATCTATATCTGGTTCTCCAGTATAAATTATAATTAATCTTAATCGTAAATATTTGGAGTCATCTAAAGAAATCAACATATTAATAATTTCTCTGGCTGTTTCGCCACTATCATTATTTATGTCCCAATCTAAAATAAAAACATCTGCTCTTTTTGCGGATTGTTTAACATACTCTATTGTATTATCTCCTTCATTCGGCTTTAAAACCGAACATATCATCCCCTTTGATGCAAATTCATCCGTTACTTTTTTTGCATTTAATGTATGAGCACTTCGGTGAATTTCCTCTTGACTACCCTTTTCCTTTTTAGCCATTCGTTTGGGTGGAGTTAATGCTGTAGGTTGTTGTATTTCTTTGTATATTGCCTGATCATCCACAAATACAACGGTATGTAAGAACCTTTTTGCAACTTCTGTCGATAAATCCATGAAATCTGGTGAATGACTTTCTGGCATTATTCCCCCTCAAAATTCTGATTTTGAATCGATTCGATTCGGAATGTAACTCCTTTCTCGAGTCGAGGGGAAGCTACACATATTCGATAACCAACTTTTGACAAAACTTCTTTAGAAATATGAAGCCCTAATCCTCTTCCACTGGGTTTTCTTGTGAAACCTTGCTCGAATATATTTTCATAATCTCTTGAAGAAATCTCAGGACCATTATTTGAAATAGAAAATCCCATCTCATCAGCATCAAGAACTATTTTTCTAGGGATGGGATGGTCTTTTAGCCAAAAAATTGCATTATCGACAACGTTAACAAATACAGGATAAAATGTCGAAGGATATCCGATTATTTTTTTTTTCAAAAAAGCACTGGATGATTCAAGATCGATGTTGTGCCTTTTTATACGTTCTGAAAAAATATCTTCGATGAATTTTTTTATTTCATTCCCTGTTATTTCGACTTCATTTCGGTATAATCTTCGATTCAATGGTGTGAATAAAGTCAAATAACCATCCAAATGTTCGAAATTTGCACGAATATCTGTATATAACGGACTTAAGTTTTCATTCAAATCAGCCCATGCCTTAAGTTCTCTAATGCTTTTACGAATTGATTTGACTGTTCCGCTAAATTCATGATGAATTACTCCGATTGCCAATCCTAATTGACTAAGCTCAAGATCCTGATCTGCTCTTTCTCTGAGTGAAATCAGTTCCTCTTCAATTGCTTCCGTAATGTCCGAAGAAGTAATGATTTCCCCCTTTTCGTCTTGAGTCCAAGTTATATTATCAAGTTGTGTCTGTATACTTTCAAGTATCTCCTTATTCCTTTCCGCTTCAGACATTATTTTTGATTCAAGTTTTGACCTTTCTAAAACCAAATTGGCATCGTCCATTTCTGAAATATCAATCTTCGCAAATTCACTCATTACTTCTTTAACATCATCCTCCATTTCCACAATTATCTCTTTAGTTAGTGCGATTACTTTATTGCTGACTTCATTAAGACTCTCACGAATTTCACGGGTCTCCGAACTAGTCGTTTTTCTTGTATCTTCTATAATCTCGTTCAAAGCTTGCTCTAATCTTCGTCTTCGATCTACTGAAAAGTTGTATTCATTTTCAGCATTTCGGGCGATTTCTTCAATCCTTTCGTATGCAGGGACAAAAAGAGAACTTTCAAGTGTTTTAACTTCTTTCAAATATGCATCCCAATCTATTCGAATCTTATTTCCGATTGCAAATCCTTTGGAACGAACAACCTTATACTTTTCACGTAAATTACTAAGCTTTTTCCGTGCGGACGATTCGGCATTTAGAAATGCTTGGGAAGAATCATCAGGATTTATTATTTCCGAAGCGACTTTTAAGTCACGTTCCAGTGTATCCGATAATAGTTGAATTTCTTTTTGCGGTTCACCCAATTGTATTTGCTGGAAAAATCGCTCCAAATCTTCAATTAATTTGTTCTTTTTCGCTGTAGCCTTTTTGTCTCGTTCTTTTTTTGCAAAATGTAATTTCGTAAGTTCTATTCTGGTAGTGCCCCAAATTTCTGATTTCGGACCTCCCCCCTCCCTGAAAAAGTCAGCCGCCAATTGCACGAAAAAATTTTCACCTATTTCTTTGAATTGTCTATATGCTTTATTTTCTATGAAACCTTCACGTCCTGCCTTTTCGATTAAATTCGGATTATTTTCACGTGAGATTTCTATAACTCCGAACATACGACGATACGAAAAGAAATAATATGCAGCACCTAAAGTTCTTCTTTTTTCAATATTTAAAAAATCAACGTCTGAATCGCCGTAAGGTAATATTCTGATATCATTTTTATAAATATAAAGACCACCCAAATTGTTTACTTTACCCATAATAAGTGCATGTTCGTCCGGTGGTAATTTTGATTGACTTAATGCTCCTTGAATATAAGCCAAATTTATTTTGAAAGGACCACATGATGTCTTTTTACCCCTTGATCCATTCCAAGGAATAATATGTTCATTTGATTCTTCACCATATACTGTAACAATACCTTTGAATTGGCCATATTCATCAAAAACACCTTTAAAGTGATGATCTGCCTTTCGAAATTCGTCTGGTGTAAAAAAATCCGAATCACTAATCAATTCATCATAAAAATCATCGGTTTTATGGTCCCTGAAACTTGCTGTTATACTCGGGTCTTTAGTCTCAGGTGTCATGGTATTTGTAAAACCCATCAACATCTTTCTCAGAGGAGATGCTTTATTCCCAGATTTATCGCCATCAATAGACAATTGGAGCATCTCATCAGCAGGAAGTATGTAAAAATGAGTGCCATGCCCTTCTCCAGTCAAACTCGGCTCCCCGAGATATTCATCCATCTCTTTTGGATCTAAATCAAA
The DNA here is from genome assembly GCA_020793555.1 of Methanosarcinaceae archaeon. GTDB lineage: Archaea > Halobacteriota > Methanosarcinia > Methanosarcinales > Methanosarcinaceae > Methanovorans. Next base: position 6,206 of record DQIO01000334.1, read on the forward strand.
GGTATTCAATTGTTTAATCAATTTCTCAGCGACTTCGGTCGAAATTTGTTCTTGTGTTTCCAAAATATTAACGTTCGAAATTACTTCATCGACCATATCTTTAATGTCATCTCTTCCCGGTAAATTATCGTTGGAAAATGTGCGCATCGGAATGACTACTTGGTCTAGATTTATTCCTGGTAGTTCGAAAAGACTCCAATTAATGAATGTTGCAACCAAATTATGTAATCCTTCGGTTCTTTTTGCTTTTGTAAGTATTAATACTTGAGGTCCTATGGAAGCTATTGCCAATCTTCCAATCCCTTTTTCACCTAATATCGGTCTTTTCGGTTTGTCAGGATCTTTAGGGGGAGGATTCAATCCTTTGCTACCATCTAATTTGCTTTCTGTGCCTAATGTCAACCATCGTTCCTCAAAGTCCTGTTCTGTCATTCCCAAACCGTCATCTCTGAGAACAAAAAGGCCGTCATAACGGTAATAATCAACTTCGACTTTATCAGCATACGCATCATGTGCATTTTTAAAAAGTTCACTGATTGCGGTAGGAATTCCTGCGATTTGTTGACGTCCGAGCATATCCAACGTTCTAGCACGTGCTTTGAATTTAGCCATAATCCCCTCAATTTGATATTTTTGTAGCTCTGTAGTTCTCTTGCAATGAGTTTCCTATTCTTTTAGATAATTCTGGAGGGACGGCATTTCCGATTTGTCTTGCTATTGAAGCTTCATTTGGCCCTTTGAAAATATATGTTTTTGGGAAAGTTTGCAATGTTGCGCCCTCTCTCAAAGACATGGCACGATGCTCTTCTGGATGTCCGAATCTTCCGTTTGAAAAACTATTGAATCGGGTAGTAATAGTAGGTGCAGTTTTGTCCCAGAACATACGTCCGTAAACATCTTTGAAAATATTGTCCTTACCGCGATATGCATTTATTTGCAATTCCGAATCATCTTTCCAACTCATGCGAGTCCCTCCGTTCTTAACAGTCTTTATAATTCGCTTTTTATTTTTTTCCGAAAGAGATGTCGTAGTATGCATAAATTCAGTTTTATCTTTATGACCATCCTCAATAGAATAAAATCCGTTGTGTTTTCCAATAAAATTCCTTACTGTTAATTCCTCATTATATTCTTCCTCAGGAATTTGAATATTTTCAGAAACTCGAGTAGCCACTAATAAATATCTCTTTCGATTTTGAGGAACACCATAATGATTCGCATTTACGATTTTATTATCATAAATATAGGATTTGCTATCCAAAAAGCTGAGAAAATTATCAAGAACCTTTTCTTTCTTATTATTTAATAAACCGGGGACATTTTCAATTACAATATAACCCGGTTGAAACCATGAAACAAATCGCTGGAATTCTGTCAAAAGATTCTTGCTTTTAAGACCTTTGTTTTTGCATGTATTGATTTTAGTCCAAAATTGACAGGGACTACAGCAAATGAATAATAGTGAATCATCTTTTTTATTGATCCCAGTTGTATTGGCAAGTTCATTTTCAGATAAATCATGGATGTCTTTTTCGATAAATATAGAATCTTGATTGTTAATTGAGTAAGTGTCACTACAATTTGGATCATTATCGATTCCTGCCAGTACTTCGATGCCAGATTGAGACATACCATATGTCATTCCTCCAGTACCACAAAAAAAATCAATTGCTTTTAATTTGTTTGTAATATTGTTTTTCATTTGTTCGCTCAATTCCGACATTGACAAATACTAATATCATATTCGTTAAAAGGGTTTTTAAAATTTATGTTATTAATCTTATAATAAATTTTTGTAATTATAGGACTGAAATCCGTTTATTACTAACCACAGATGAAAAATAAATGCGAATTTCAATTACAAGTCTACCATCAACTGTTTTCCCCCCAATAACCACATGAAACTATCAAAACGTTAATTTACAGTAATACCATTATAACCCCCAATGGAAAATATAGTATCAATCAAAGGTCTCTCAAAAGCCTTTGGAAGTCATCGTGTTTTAAAAAACATAGATCTCGATGTCAAAAAAGGAGAATTCATAACAATATTTGGTCCGAATGGGGCGGGTAAGACCACGCTCATGAGGATCATGTCAACACTTGTAGAACCATCCGCAGGTTCGATCTCTATTGATGGGTTCAATGTGAAAGATGACCCTGTAGAGATCCGGAAACGAATAGGTTCGATCTCGCATGAGACATACCTCTATAGTGAATTGACAGCCGAAGAGAACCTGCGCTTCTTTGGACGCATGTATGGCATGGACAAAAACCACCTTGATGACAGAGTCGATGAACTCATAGAGCAGGTCGGACTTGAATACCGCTCAAACGACCGTGTAGGAACATTCTCACGCGGCATGAAACAACGACTATCCATAGCCAGGGCATTGATACATCAACCCCCTATCCTATTCCTTGATGAACCTTACACAGGACTTGACCAGCACGCAGCATCCACCTTTGAAAGTGTACTTCGGGGTCTCGATGCACAGAACACCACCAAAATAATGATATCCCACAACATCGACAGAAGCCTCAAAATGTGCGACAGGGTATTGATACTCAACAATGGTAAGATCGTATTCGACAAACTGCGACACGATGTTGGAAGTATTGATGACTTTAAAGCAACCTATGAATCATTTGTACATGAGTAACTGCGTATACCTTTACAAGTTACAATAATCAGCACATAGAAAGATATAGAAAAAACATAACGATATAGAACGACATTGTACAGAAATAAATCAGTTTATCGTTAACATTGTGTCGGTAACATCACTATTTAGGATACATCGTCAAATATAGAATCGCATTGCCTGAATAAATGGACAGGATTTACAGGATATAAGTGGATTTTCCCATCCTGTAAATCCCGTCTAATATTTACCCACTCAATATTGAGGAGATCCATAAATTAATCATGGAGTTTGAATGATCCGAAGTTTACATATTGCAGCAAAAGACCTCAAAGCCGAATTTCGCACAAAGCAGATGTTAAATTCAATGGTCATCTTTTCGCTTCTGGTCATAGTAATATTTAGCGTATCCTTTGGAGACCTGCTGGGCGACTCAGAGACCGTCAGCCAACTTGCACCCGGCGTGCTGTGGATCGCTTTTACATTTGCAGGTATGCTTGGACTTTCACGTTCATTTGCAAGTGAACTCGAAAATGGATGTCTGGAAGGATTGAAGCTCTGCCCTGTTGACAGAAGCGCGATATATACCGGAAAAGCAATCTCGAATGTAGTCATCATGTTCCTCGTCGAGCTCATCACCATCCCATTATTTGCCGTAATGTTCAATTACAACATCCAGGGATTGCTTGGACTCGTAGTCGTGATAGTACTTGGAACAATTGGCTTCATATCTGTTGGAACCCTACTATCCGCACTCACAGTCAACACAGGCACCCGCGAATTACTATTACCTATACTCCTTTTACCAATAATAATACCGGTCATCATCCCTGCGGTGCTCGCAACCGGCAAAATACTGGTAAATGGTGACATCAGTGACATATCGGGAGAACTTCGCCTGCTTTTGGTCTATGACATCATATTCTTTGTAATAGCCCAACTTGTGTTCGAATATGCGATCGGGGACTGAAATTGAAAAACTTGAAATCTATTTATGAATGGGTGATATTTTTAATATATAGCCACCAATACCTGATAAGATCATATAACTGATATTTATTAATTAATATTCACAAACCGCTCATTTGCTTAACACATTAAGGTGACAAAATGTCAACAAATTCCCAAAAAATTAATATATTATCCATACTCACTGCCATTGTCATGTTTATTGCCGCATACATGATCTTCTTCTACCTGCCACAGATGAGAGATACATCAGGGCAGCTCCTTGACAGCAGCTTTAAAATATTCTATTTCCACTTGCCAATTGCAATAACTTCCTATCTTGCATTCTTTGTAGTATTTGTTGCAAGTATATTGTACCTTAAAAAAGGAACACACAACTGGGACGTGCTGGCACGTTCAGCAGCAGAGGTTGGTTCAATATTTGCATTGCTGGTACTTGTGACCGGCTCAATTTGGGCAAAAGCCACATGGGGATGGTACTGGGTGTGGGAACCAAGACTTACAACATCCCTCGCACTGTTCTTAGTGTATCTTGCATATCTTATGATGCGACAGGCAATTGAAGAACCTGAAAAACGCGCGCGCCTCTCGGCAGTCTTTGGAATTGTCGGTTTTGCATCCGTACCGCTCAGTTTCCTATCAATTAGAATGTGGAGATCGGCACACCCACTCATGTTCGGACCAAGCGCACAGGGCTCAAGCGGCGGTCTTGAAGGTACATCACTACAATTTACCCTGATTGTGAATTTCATTGCATTTTTCCTACTGTTTGCAACAATACTCGCGTATAAAGTGAAAAATGAGAATCTACAGGAAGAAATTAATGCAAAAAAGCAGGCGCTTCCATAGAAGCAACTACCGACACACAACTGCGATACACTGAATCAACAGATAGACGTTGAAATAATATGTTTGATTTTGCATTAAATACAATATTTTTAAGTATCATACTGGTACTGGTATTTTGGGAACTGTTCTGGAAAGGTGTCGCACTGTGGAAAGCAGCCCGAAACAACCAGAAATACTGGTTCATAGCAATGCTTGTGTTGAACACCGCCGGAATCCTGCCTATTCTCTACATCTACATATTCCAGAGCGGAAAGAAAGGCATATAAGTTGCGATTTAATACAAATTCACTAACAATTGGTGGCATAATATGATATTTGAACCCATAACCGTATGCGATCTCAACATCCGGAATCGTTTCGTTCGCTCGGCAACCCATGAATGGCTTGCAGATGAGAACGGATGTCCCACATCCAAAATCGGCGATATATATGAAGAACTTGCCAAAAACGAGGTAGGACTTATCATAACAGGTTATTCCTATGTGAATCCCCGTGGAAGGAGTAGTGATAACCAGCAGGGGATATATGATGACAGTTTCATTGAACCATATCAAGACATCACATCAAGGGTACACAAGTACAAAAGCAAGATCGTGATCCAGATCGTTCACGGCGGACGGCAGGCAAAACCATCCACCAAATATCCAATTCCTATTGCACCATCAGCTGTCACGGACTCATCATCCGGTATCACGCCTATAGAAATGACAGAATCCGACATCCTCGAAACTATAGAGGATTTTGCAAATGCTGCCAGACGTGCAAAAGAAGCCGGTTTCGATGGCGTACAACTGCACTGCGCACATGGTTTCCTGCTCAGTAATTTCATTTCCCCTTACACAAATCAGCGAAACGACAGGTGGGGCGGATCGGTTGAGAAACGAACACAGATCGTTGTTGAAATTATCAAGCGCATACGTAAAATGGTTGACGAAGATTTTCCGATAATGGTAAAATTGAACGCAACTGATGGATTCGACGATAAATCCAAAAAAATCGGGCTGGATGCTCCCGAATGCATTGACATCGCAAAGATACTTGAGCAGAACGGCATTTGTGCAATAGAAGTAAGCGGCGGAATTTCCGAAGCAGGTGAAGTAATGTCACGCCCCGGCATTGACAATCCTGAAAAGGAAGCTTATTTCAAACAATACTCAAAGGCAATCAAAGAGGCAGTGAACATACCCATCATACTTGTTGGCGGAGTGCGGTCAAGAACCATGATGGAATCACTAATAAACGATGGATATGCCGATATGGTTTCCATGAGCAGACCATTTATCCGTGAGCCTGATCTGGTGATGAAACTCAAAAGTGGAGAGAGCGAGCAGGTTTCGTGTGTGTCATGCAACAGGTGTTTTGATTTGAATGGGGTCAAATGCAACTACCCGTGAACACTCGGTATTAGTTCAAAACAAAATGGTATTTGTTTAGCGATTTTTGACGCCGAGTTAATAGCCGAATAAGAAAAGAGCGATTACTGCTTTTGGTTTTGGGACAGCCTGTTAAACAACTTTTGACTGGAATAACTGGATTATAGAACAGTGGCAACTGCAATTATAAACTGAAATGTGCATCCTCTCCATAACTGAGAGTAGGTTCTTTTCCCTGCATCAGGTCAACACCATCCACTTCCAAAGAAACGTTTTTAATATCCAGAACCAACTGGTAATAATTAAACTTCATTTTTAATAAATCGTATTGATACAGGTGCCTGTCCGCGATTTTTGCGGTAAATTCTATATTTTCGCCCTCTTTACCTTTTCCGATTACGCTTATAGTGTCAATCAAAGGTGAGAAATTCATTTTGGAGGATATTCCATTGCCGGAATAGTCAAAAGTCATGTCCTGGAAATGGTATCTCTTTTTAGTCACCATGTCATCGAATATGAATTCCAGCGGTGTACCGTAGTTCAATATTTTAGAAGGGAAATAACGGAACCACATGCGTGACCTGTCAGTGAAATTCAACATCACGATCTTCCACGGAAGTGTGGAACCAAAACCAAGTGCTCTTTCCAGCCAGAAACTTCCATGGAAATCCCGGTCGAACAGCATGCCGTCACAGGTACCGAACAGGTCACTCATTTTGCTTGCAATGAAATACTGAAATCCGCGACTGTTGCGGGCATAAGCATCAAAATCCTCGCTAAATGCCATCAGTGAAGGATACTTAACCAGCGGGTTTTGTACATATCCATCCTTAAACTCTGTGGACGTAGAACTAAATTTAGTAACAACATTGTTCTTATCCCGAATTTTCATGTCATAATAAGGGAATGAATTTTTGATGGATATCTGATAACCCGACTCGGTCTCGCACTTAAAATCCCCCATTTTCACGGTACAGGTGCAAAGCTCATGCACAAGGTCAGATACTTTCCCGTCCCTGTACTGCCATATTCCGCAATAACATGAAAAGTTTTCATCATCGATCTGTTCATCGGTAAAACGTTTGCCATTTAGCGTATAGTCAATCGCGCCCCGGCTGATGAGTACCTGAAGCATGCGGGGGTCCTCTTTATCATAATCTGACATTAGCCAGAACCAGTAAGCACCATTTAAGAATTTTAAACGGTGAACTGAATAGATAGCCTCATCCATGGTGTCCCATTGTGGGGCTACCATCCAGTCTTTTACCTTTGCAGGAAGCATAGTTGTGAATTGAAATTATTCAGTAACGATTGCAGAATCATCGACATTTTCGTCAAAATTATTTTGTGCACCTTCGTCTTCACATTCATCACATGTCATGCGTTTGCCGGATAGCATGACTACATAGTCTGCAGTATTTTTAAGCGCAGTCGAAAACCCAGGTTCTACACCAAAAATAATTGTCTCTTTACCATGTTCGTTCGCTTTGTTCAAAAGAGGTTTAAAATCAGCATCACGTGTGACGAGTGCCAGAGTATCAATATTTGGGTTGAATACCAGTTCCATACCTTCCACTGCAAGTCTAACATCAACATCACTTGAACAAATGATAGGTTCCAATCCATTATTCTCTATGGCTTCCACCAGTTTGTCTGATGCGTATTGATTCAGAAATACGCGTCCGACTTTTACATTACCATACTCTTTCAATACATCTCCTATCTCTTCAAGGTCAACATTGAATTCTTTACGAAGAACGTTAGGACCATCAACAAGTAAACCTATGCTTCGCCTCCCAGTCTCCTTTTTTGAACTAAGATATTTTACAATTGAATTAAATCCGGTTTTCATTGGCGGCATAAATAAAACTCACTATTGTTTATAATGATAATAATACTAATTATGTGTATTATCAAATTTCATGACTGAATATAACCTTTCCTAAATTGGCACAACATCTAATAGTATCTTTTCAAATAGCTCCGGGTAGGTGTTTAGAATTAAAGCAGGTCTGCAAGTAATTTTTCTTTAACGTCACCTCGCGCAGGAGCACCCCTTTCCAACCTGAATACGTTAACCATTTTTCCATTGATCTTTCTTGTGGTATAGCGAATTTCCCCACTGTGTTTCACAAGTTTATCCATCACATTCTCAAATTGTATACGTTCAGGATATGACAGTTCAATAATACTTTCGCTATCTGAGAACCAGTTGTATACTTTAAGTAGTGTCACATCCCGTACTCGTTTCAACTCTTCTGTATCTGCAATATCATTCATGTAGAGAGTTCTTTTCAGTTCCGGCGACCAACCTGCAATTTTTTCTTCAAAATCGATAAAATGAATGGGAATTTCCTCGCCCTCACATGGTTTTGGGAAGTATGCAGTCAGATGCTCTTTGGATATATTCAGACTCATCACCTTTGGGAATAGTAGTCATGCGCCCTGCCAAAACTGCGTGATCGAGATGCTTTCTTGATCTTCATACCCATAAGTAATCCAACAAAAATACCGCTCAGGTGTGCAGTGTGAGCGACCATATCAGGTGAACCAATTTGCCAGAAATCTATAATTACGAACAGTACCAGTACGTGCATTATTTTCATGGGTATGGGTATAAAGTACATGTACACCCGTATCTCAGGTGCCAAGATTGCAATACATGCGAACACGCCGTATACTGCACCGCTTGCCCCTATCATCGGACCTGTGCCTGTTAACATGTATCCTATCGCCGAAACGATGCCGGAGATAAAGAACACGTTCCAAAACACACGATTTCCGACACGTTTCTCAAGTTCCCGTCCAAAGAAGAATAGCACGAACATGTTAACAAAGAGGTGAGCTAAACCTGCGTGCAAGAATATATGGGTAATGAGTGTCCAGGGTTTTGTGACAAATATTAGGTATAGTGGTGATGTGGGTAATAACCAGAAGAATTCAACATAACCGCGTATCAGGGACCCAAGAAAAAATGAAACTATACATATGTATATAATTGCCATTGAAGGACTTGAATACATAGAGCGTTTGATCCGATCGAATATTCCGACCGCCATACCTTTTGCTGCATGTTTTGCAGTGTTTTTTAGCATATCCTTTACCAACCTGTTAACGTCCACATCTTTCTGGTATGTACTTCCGTGTGTATCTGAAAAACCTTGCTGGGCATTCTCATCAAAACCTGCACAACCATGCTGTTCAGGGAGCCTGTGTTCTGCACAATACGTTTTTCCGCAGTATCTGCATTTATAGGGTATAGTTTCCCGTTTGCCGCATATCCAGCATTCGTTGGTCAAATTATCCTCCGAAATATTCAACAACATGCATTAGATAAAATTGTTTCCATTGGTGATCGGTTAAGGATTTTTATGGGCTTGTTGCTAATGTTTTTAGATAA
>DQIO01000325.1 GCA_020793555.1 Methanosarcinaceae archaeon
GTTAAGACAATCGATGAAAGTAGGAAGTTGGCAATCGGGTGAAAGACTAGTGTCGTGTCAATCCTACAATGTAGCCAAATATGTCCTCTGCACATCTTATAACCAGACACTTTGATGTTGACGCGACACTAGTCTCATGTCAACAACACAATGTCATGGGACGGAAGGGGGTAAGACAGATGCAAAAAACGACGCGACCGCGCAAAAGCGCGGCACGTTTCTACACCATGAACGCAAAATACAAAACGGTTTTCAAGCAGTATCGTATTTAGAGATATGGGAATTGCAGTTTTGGATTTGAGGTTATGGGTTTGGCAGCAGTGGAATCTGCCGCTTGCAGCGGGAACTGATGCTCCGTTTTCTTTAGTTTAGGTCAATTGCTGTGACTTTCTTTTTAGCATCGGCACCCGCATGCACGTATAATTTGCCCGCGTGTGTTCCTAAGTCTGTGCGCTGACGGCACTGTGTAGAAACCGACCGGTCATCTTGGAGTTTAGAAAATTGAAATTGTGCCATATGACCTATCTTCATAATAAAACACTTGAAAGTTGACTCGACACTAGGAGTTACCCACACAAAATAGCGATGAGCCGGTTAATTGCTGTGCGGGATTTGAATTTTTGAAATGTGCATCGACATTTTATCACTTACTTTCCAGAGGTATATTTTGAGAACAAATCTTTTTCCTAAACATTGAATAATGCCGGTTGATTGTTGTTTTCCAAATTATAAAACAAATGATTCGGAAAGTGAGTTATCGAAAACAGCTATACAAATACGAAAATTTAAAACAAGATTTGGCAGACATGAAATTGTGGATATGATATTATCCACCCGATACTATTCTCAAAATCGTCAGATCGCTTGACATAACCGTTCCATCGAGTGGAACGGCTTGCTCGTCTTTCAATACAATAACAGTTTCTTGATTTATATCAAGCATGTCCAGTAAATATCCGTAGGTAGCGCCGTCTTCAACTTCAATTGTTTGTTCAGAAATGCCACCTGCGAGTATTTTTATATTCACTTTTGTGCTCAATCTAAAACTTCACCGCCTTCTCCTTTTAAGTCCTCGAGGTTATCTTTTATCAGTTTATCCTCCAATCCATCATGTTTTTTGGTTCCTTTTCGCTCAGTATCTCGCTTATGAAACTTTGACATTTGACTCACCTCAATAATTAATCAGTCACTATGATTATTAACGTTTTCGGGATTGATTCTAAATTTCCATACAAACCTTTAAATGATATCAAGTGCGTAATCTGGCAAGTTTCATTATCGGGATGAAATCCCGTAGGAATGTGGCTTTTAAGATAATAAAGGCTGAACCGTGAAACTAAAATGAAACAAAAGGTGAAACAAATTGTCTAAATCTTTTTATGGATATATTAGAGACGCATGGAAAAAGCCGGATGAGACTTACGTGCGTGACCTTAGATGGGAAAGACTTCAGGAATGGAGAAAAGAAGGCTCGATCACACGGATAAAACGTCCAACGCGGATTGACCGTGCACGAACACTTGGCTACAAAGCAAAGCAGGGCATCATTGTCGTGCGTGCAAAGGTTCGCCGTGGTGGAATGAGAAAATCAAGATACGTCCGTGGACGACGTACCCAGCGCATGGGTAAAAACAAGATGACTACCGGAATGAGTATCCAGAGAATATCTGAAGAGCGCGCATCCAGAAAGTACCCTAACATGGAAGTTTTGAACTCCTACTGGGTAGGCGAAGATGGTAAATCCAAGTGGTACGAAGTAATTCTTGTAGATCCAAGTCATCCTGTAATCAAGAGTGACAAAAACCTTAACTGGATCTGTGCAAACACTGAGAAGGGACGTACATTCCGCGGAAAGACCAGCGCAGGTAAGAAAGGCAGAGGTATGATGAAACGTGGAACAGGTACTGAAAAGACCCGACCAAGTCTCAGATCAAACCAGAACAGAGGCAAGTGATACACCATATAATTTTACGTGTAAACGCACACTCAACTGAAGACAAGTCCAGGGTCAGAAATGCCTTGGATTTTTTTTTATTGAATTCTGTTGCCAAATCCATTAAGAATGGAAACACTGACGACATCGTTGAGATCGCAAATGTTGAAGGATATTACAAAAATCCCATATCAACATTAAGTGCAAATATTACACGTAAGCAGGATTGCCTTGCATTTGCAAGGTTTGTTCAGGAAAACATGCACCATGGGGATGTGGAATTACTTTGTAGTGAGATGCCGGATCGTCTGGATGAGGATCAGCTTTTTCATTTCAGGCTGGATAAACAGGCAGCTTACTTAAATAAAGTTAAACTTACATCTTCATCAGATGCGATAACTGTAAAGGTCAAGATCGCTACATTTCCAAAAAATCGGGCACAAGCCGGAAAGATTGTGGAGGAATTGTTTGGCTAGATTACAATTCTATGACCTGAATGTTCATTCCATACCGGACGGCAAGAATCCATCACCAGAAATGGCGGCTCTTGCAAAGCATTTTGGATATGCAGGAATTGCAATAACAAATCATTCCAATACTGAATACAAACCATCAGGATTTGAATCAAACGATTTTGAAGTGTTCAAGGGCATTGAGATAGTATCTACAAATGCTTCAAAACTTCATGGACTCATTGGAAAATACCGCAATAGTATGGATGTGCTTGTTGTACATGGCGGAAATGAAGATATCAATCGTGCTGCGGTGGAAAACAGGAATGTAGACATACTGGCACACCCTCAAACACCAAAAGACAGCGGATTGAATCACGTTCTTGCAAAATCAGCAAGTGAAAATGACGTAGCCATTGAATTCAATCTTGATGCAATTTTCAAAGGTCGCGGCGGTCGGAGAGTTCATGCATTATCACATTTTAGAAAAAATGTTGAAATTGCAAGGAAATTTGACGTGCCGATGATAATTACAAGCAACGCAGCATCACGTTTTGACCTTCGTGCGCCAAGGGAAATGCTGGCACTTGCAGGACTGTTTGGAATGGATAAAGATGAAGCCGTATCTGCTTTATCAACTGTACCGGCTGGGATAATTGCAAGGAACAAACCATCATCAGGATTTATTCGTCAAGGAGTGGAAGTTATAGATATAGATGATATGGATTGTGATATGAACAGTGAACCGGATAATGAAACAAAAGAGACGGGCGGGTCAAATTGAAGATCCTTCCACCTACATTGCGCGATAAAAAACGCTATCTTGCGTTTGAACTGATCTGTGAACATGATGTTACGAGAGAGGAACTTATACGTGAGATGTTCTCATGTGTGGGTTCACTTATAGGGGATATTGGTTCAAGTGAATGCGGCATACGGATTCTTACATTTGAAGATTCAAAAGGCATAATACGGTGTGCGCACACCAAAACAGAGCAGACACGCGCGGCTGTTGCCACCATTACACATATAGGTGGAGGTGGCAAGAGGGCTGTTGTGCACATATTAGGAATATCAGGTACTGTTGCAGGTGCAACAGAAAAGTATTTAGAAGGAACAGAAGTATTTACCCTTTGAAAATATAACATTGAACAAACATTGAACATTGGGAAATCTGCTAATAAGAGTGGAATAGCAATTACATATAAATGAGGAAAGACTATATTGTACGTTACCTATAGTCTCAGTCAAGATCATATATAATTTATTAGAGTTAACATTTAGAGGAGATGAATTTAACATGCAAATGGCACCACAGATGGGATATGACAGAGCAATTACTGTCTTTAGTCCTGATGGTAGGCTCTTCCAGGTAGAGTACGCCAGAGAAGCAGTAAAGCGAGGTACAACGGCAGTTGGAGTAAAAGCAAAAGATGGAGTAGTGCTGCTCGTTGATAAAAGAATTACAAGCAGGCTGATCGAAGCCGAATCAATTGAAAAGATATTCCAGATCGATGACCATGTTGGTGCTGCCACATCTGGTCTTGTTGCTGATGCACGGGCACTTATTGACAGGTCAAGAGTTGAATCACAGATTAATAGGGTTTCATACGATGAGCCAATCGGTGTTGAGGTCCTTGCAAAGAAGATATGTGACCACAAACAGACATATACACAGTATGGCGGTGTTCGCCCTTACGGGACAGCGCTTTTAATAGCAGGTGTTGATGATCACAGTCCTAGATTGTTCGAAACTGACCCAAGCGGGGCACTTTTGGAATATAAGGCAACAGCCATCGGTGCAGGTCGAAATGCAGTTGTTGAAGTGTTTGAAAAAGATTATGATGATGACATGGATATAGAATCTGCTATCATACTCGGTCTTGATGCACTTTACAATGCTTCCGAAGGAAAACTCGATGCCGAAACTCTTGAAGTTGGTACAGTGGCACTTGAAAGCAAGAAGTTTAAGAAACTTACATCCGATGAAGTGGAATCCTATGTGTCACAAGTTCTTGAAATGCACATAGAAGAGGAAGAAGCAGAATCGGACGAAGAAGATGCTGATGAAAAGAGTGAAGATGAAAACGAAGAGTAATATTAACATATACTTAAATTGAGTATCACTTTAAAATATCAGATTGTGTTTTAATTATAAGGAAGGTGTTAAGAATGGTATCTCTCGATAATTCTGTAACTGCAAGGCTTAAGAAAGGTGGTATGCATTTTGAAGTAGCTGTCGATCCGGATGGAGCATTTGCGTTTAAGAGAGGCGAAGATGTCAAGATCGAAGATATCCTTGCTGTTGAATCCATATTTGAAGATGTAAGCAGGGGTGACCATATTGCGGAATCCGATCTTGTTAAGGCATTTGGTACAAGCGAAATATTTGAGATCGCAACCGATATCATCCAACACGGTGAATTGCAACTTACAAAAGAACAAAGAAAACACATTCTTGAAGAAAAGACAAAACAAGTTATAAGCACTATTGCACAGAATGCGATCAATCCACAAACAAGGACACCACATCCACCGGCACGGATCGAGAAGGCGATGGAAGAAGCAAAAATACATATCGACCCGTTAAAAGGTGTGGATGAGCAGGTCAAGATCGTAATGAAAGCGATCCGACCTATTATACCCATCCGTTTTGAAGAAGTGGATATTGCCATTAAAATACCTGCAGATTATGCAGCTAAAGCATATGGTGATATCGCAAGTTTTGGTCAATTGCAAAAGCAGGAGTGGCAGAATGACGGATCCTGGGTTGCAGTTGTTAAGATCCCTGCAGGATTGCAAAATGACTTTTATGGTCTTGTCAACCATCTGACAAAGGGCGATGCTGAAACCAAGCTCTTATAAGAGGCTACATAATGAACAAAAAAATAGTTATACCTGGTCAATTTTTATCAAATGATGTGAAAAATGCTGGATCAGGAACATACGTTGATGATGGTAAAGTATATTCTCTTTTGTATGGAATATTGAATGACAAAAGACGGATCAATGTTCTACCTTTTTCCGGAAAATACATTCCTTCCAGAAACGATCTTGTCATTGGGAGTGTCATTGTAGTCACTCCTTCAAACTGGATATTTGAACTTGGTTCAGCGTATGACGGATTACTTCATGTGTCTGAATTCCCAAGACGGATAAGATCTGAAGAAATGAAAGGTGTCATGAATATAGGTGACTCTGCTATCATTCGTATTAAGGATGTAAATCCGGCAATGAAAGTTGAAATTACCATGCGCGAGAGGGGACTGCAAGTAATCAAATACGGCAGGGTGATTGAGATCATGCCAACAAAAGTACCGAGACTTATCGGACACAGTGGTTCTATGATCTCAATGTTAAAGAAAGAGACCAATTGCGAGATATTTGTAGGACAAAATGGCAGGGTCTGGATAAATGGAAATGACAATGACATGGATCGACTTGGTGAAGCAATTGATATGATTTCAAGCAATTCAAACGCTTCCGGATTAACTGAGATGGTTTTTAAGTTTTTAAGAAATGAAAGCGATGTCGAAGATGACGTGGATACGAACACAGTTTCAGAAGATGTTGAAGATATACAGGCAAATGATGTAGAAGAAGTGCCTGAAGACACATCTAGAAAAATCGACATGTTGCTGGACCCTGAAGATGAATAATCTGTTTTCAAGGGTTAGAAGATATAAAGAAGAATGAGAGAAATGAGATAAGTTAAATTTAAGTTGGAGAATATATTATGAGTAAACCAGAAAAATTTTTCGATGATGAAGGTTTGCGTCTTGATGGAAGACGTGTCGATGAGATCAGACCAATGAAAATAGAGGTAGGTGTTCTTTCAAGGGCTGATGGTTCCTGTTATCTCGAATGGGGTAACAATAAAGTATTGGCAGGTGTTTTTGGACCAAGGGAATTACATCCACGCAGAATGCAGCGTCCAGATACTGCAATTGTAAGATATAGATATAGCATGGCTGCATTCTCAGTAGAAGACAGGATCCGACCGGGTCCAAACAGGCGGGCTACTGAGATCTCAAAGGTGAGTCGCGAGGCGTTTGAACCTGTTGTTCTAACACATTTATACCCGGGTGCTGTTATCGATGTTTTTGCTGAAGTACTTCAGGCAGATGCCGGAACAAGAACTGCTGCGATCAATGCAGCCACTATTGCGCTTGCAGATGCAGGAATTCCAATGAAAGGACTTGTATCGGCATGTGCAGTCGGTAAAGTTGATGGTAAACTTGTGCTTGATCTGGGCAAAGATGAAGATAATTACGGTGATGCAGATCTTCCTGTTGCAATGACACAGGATGGAGATGTGACATTGATCCAGATGGATGGAAATCTTACACAGGATGAGTTCAAAGAAGCAATGGAACTTGTAAAGGTAGGATGTAAACAGATCCTTGAGATCCAGCGCGAAGCACTTAAAGATAAGTTCAGTCAGTTCGATAACGAAGAGATCGAAGAAGAAACAGTGGTTGAAGCACCGGAATCTGAAGTTGAGGTCGAAGAAACGATTGAAGCTGAAGTTGTCATGACTGAAGAAGCTGAATCTGAAATTGGGGATGAGGTCGAAGAAGATGATGAGAATGACGACGAACCTGATGAATATACTGGCGACGAACCTGACGAAAATACTGATGACGAAGATGTAGAGGAAGGTGAGACAAATGAGTGAAGTTCTATCAAACCTCAAGAAAGATTATGTTTATAATCTAATGCTCAAAGGTCAGCGAGAAGATGGTCGTGCATTTGATGAGATGCGGGATATCACAGTTGAGACCAATGTTATCGATAAAGCTGAAGGGTCTGCCAAAGTACAATATGGAAATACACAGGTTTTGGTTGGTGTAAAACTTCAACTCGGCACTCCGTTCCCGGATTCACCGGATGTTGGTGTTATTATTACCAGTATTGAGCTGAACCCAATTGCATCACCATCTTTTGAATCAGGACCTCCACGAGAAAATGCTATCGAGATGGCTCGTGTAACGGACCGTGGAATTCGTGAATCAGGCGCAATTGATTTAAAGAAGTTGTGTATTACGGAAGGAGAGAAAGTCTGGATGTTATTCATAGATGTGCATGTGCTAAATGATGAAGGCAACATTCTTGATGCTGCATCGATTGGTGCAATTGCTGCACTTATGACTACAACTATTCCGGCCGAACGTGAAGGTTTAGGCGAAAATTTCCCAATGCCAATTCGTGAAATGCCAGTCGGTATTTCATTGGTTGACATTGGTGGAGAGTTAATGGTTGACCCCGGACGCAATGAAGAAGCAGTCTGTAATACAAAGATTTCAATCACATCCAATCAGGACGGTTCGATATGTGCTATGCAAAAGAGCGGTGAAGGTGCATTGTCAGAAGAACAGGTGCTAAAAGCAGTCACTCTTGCATGTGAAAAAGCTGCAAAAGTAAGAGAGAACCACCTCTTAAAGATATAAGTTGATTGTATTCACAATTAAAGGAGATATTATTCATGGCAAAAAAGTTTACACGAAAAGGACGCGTGTCCAGATCTGCAGGGCGATTTGGCACACGTTACGGTAGAAGAGACCGAAAATTGATCGCGGATATCGAAGATCGAATGAAGATGCCGCACACTTGTTCAAATTGTGCACGTCCAACTGTTAAGAGAGTTGGTACTGGAATATGGAAATGTTCCAAATGTGGTTACACCTTTGCAGGTGGAACGTATTTACCAACCACAACTGTTGGTCAAACTGTTATGCGTACCGTTAAAAAAGCCACAGAACAGGTAGTATAGTAGGTAATTATGGGCTACAAATGCACTCGATGCAAGCGAGATGTCGAGATAGATTATGAGTACACTGGAATTCGATGTCCATATTGTGGACATCGGATTATCGTAAAAGAGCGACCAACCTCAATAAAACCTGTCAAGGCAGAGTAAGAAGTATGTTAATTACTTCTTCTCGCAAACCATCCGATAGAACTCGCACTTTGTGCAAACACTTAGCTACCTTTTTTAATTGCGAGTACATAAACCGAGGAAAAATGGGCATGGGCGAGGTGCTTAACCTTGCACATGACACTCCCCTTTTAATTGCGGGAGAATTTCACGGAAATCCGGGAAGTCTTGCGATATATGATGGCAATGGTCTTTGTTTGCTGTCAATTCACATGACGTTTTCCCATCCTGAAAATTTAAAATTCTCAAAACTGAAGTTAGTTGAACCTGTTATTGTAGGTAGTGGTAAATCTAAACTTGCCAATGCAATAGCAAGCAACCTTTCATTACAACTTGTAAATGATTCATCCAATCCACGTTGTGTCATAGTCAATGATGGTATAATAGATTTTATTGATTCCGGCAAACTTCTTTTCAAGATTAAGGTAAAAAGTCTAAAATTGGATTTTTTGGAGTGAATAAATTGAAGTTCAAGGCCGAATTTGTTTTTGAAACGGATGATGCAGGCTCGATCTACGAAGCAGTATTACCGGAACTTGAAACTCCTGTGTCTGATCGGTCAATTATTGGAATGAAAGTCAATGATTCAAATCTGGTTCTAAGTGTTGAGACAGAGGATGTAGTGTCCATGCGTTCAGCCTTGAATACGTGGTTACGTCTCATACAGATTGCAAATGAGGTTTCTCAGACCACGAACAATGCGTTTGGTTTTGATGAGGATTGAACTTCATGTTTTTTGTGAATATTTTTTGAGTACTTCAACATGGTGTCGTTTTTGGCACCAAGTTCTCCGACTTGGGATTCACCTCCAATCACCATTTGTCCCCCGGCCGTATTGGCAAAAACCACCATTGTTTTGAGCATGTTTTTGGATATTGAATGAAATATTGGATATTTACAATATATTCAAGCTTAATAATAAGATATATATGGTTCTTTGTACAATTAAAGAACTAATCTTTCTTTAATTATGAATTTAGGATTATATGGAGGAAATATCGATGACAATAATACCATACGCACCCGTTGAGCGTCTAATAAGAAGTGCAGGCGCAAAAAGAGTCAGTGAGACCGCAGGAGTTGCACTTGCGGAGATTTTAGAACAATACGGTCTCGAAATCGCAGAAGAAGCAGTTGTATTGACAAAACACGCTAAAAGAAAAACTGTAAAAGCAGAAGATATAAAATTAGCAATGGAAAGGTTGTGAATTTGGTTCACAACATTCCATTTTTATTAAAAAAAGATTAATTTACACAGCCGCAATCTCTACGATAGAAAGAGATTCAACCGGACAGCTGCGAACACATGAACCGCATGCGATGCAGATTTCCTCATCAACTGCTGCACTTCCGTTACGGACTCTAATCGCTAATTTTGCAGTGTCATGATCAAAATCATCCTTTTTCTCAAGTTTTGTGTTTATTGGACATACTGAATCGCAAATTCCACACCCTGTGCACTTGTCAGATTGTACTATTTTCTTGTTTGCCTTAGCCATGTTAAATTCCTCAAATATCAAATTGTAGAATATTAATGTATTCTTACTCTTATTACATTACCTAATATGAACGTTTCGAATTGGTTTTGATTTATAGCACCAAGTCCATAATACTAATTCCGCTAAGTGTTATGGCGGTTACGATAAAGCCCGCAATCGCAACCCCTGCCGAGATTGCTAAAAGGGCATGCGGAAACTTAATGCCGAATACAAATGCTGCGGCACACCCTGTCCATGCACCTGTTACAGGTAGTGGGATCGCTACAAATATTGTGAGTGCAAAAGTACCGTATCGTTCAAATCTTTCTGAATGCATGTGGTGGGTTCTTGTGAACAGCCATGAAAAAAACATGTCTCCTATCTTAAAACGGCGAAGGTATGTGGACACCGGATCAAGAAACAGGAGTAATGGAATTACTGGCAGCATATTTCCAATGACTGCAAGAATATATGCAGTGACTGGATCCATACCATAAATCCCGATAGCTATTGGGATTGCACCCCTTAATTCTATAATTGGGACGGCGCTTAATAGAATGGTCGCAAGCCAGTGTGGCACTAATCCAAAAAGTTCGATAAATTGCTCTTCAAAAGGCATTTTTACTCCGATCTCAGCGCGAAATGAGCTAGGAGTGCTTCAAGTTGTATTTTCTCGTTTGCACCTTCGGTAAGCCTGAAATCAATCTCACCAATAACATCAATGAGTTCTACCATGAGTTTATCGGGCAGATCAAGTTCAAACATTGCCCTATATATTTGACCAACGATATCCTCGCCAGATAATCCTTGCTCAAGGACAAGCACATTAAGTTTTTTTCGCGCAGCCGTGAAATTGCCGGAAAGTGCTGTCTGTATGAGGTCAGTGATCTCTTCCGGGTGAGCAGTTGTGGTTATCCGGTAGATCATGTCCTTGTGTATGGTGGAATCAATAAGTGCTGCAGCCTGCAATGAATTGATGGCTTTTCGCATATCTCCCTGGGCTACATATGCGATCGCTTCGATACCATCGTCGGCGACCTTCAATCCTTCGATCTTTGCTATATAGCGTATTCTTTCTGATACTGAATCATCCGATAGTGGGCGAAACCTGTACACTGCGCATCTGGATTGTATGGGTTCGATAATCTTTGATGAGTAGTTGCACGATAATATGAAGCGGCAGTTGTTGGTGTAGCGTTCCATGGTTCTTCTAAGCGCAGATTGTGCGTCTTGTGTTAGCGCATCGGCTTCATCGAGGAATATGATCTTAAAATCCGCGCCTCCGATTGGTGATGTTTTTGCGAAGTTCTTGATCTTGTTCCTTACAACATCTATTCCGCGCTCGTCAGATGCATTGAGTTCTGTGAAATTCTCGTTCCATCCATCCTTGAAGAGTTCCCGTGCAATCGAAACTGCAGTCGCGGTCTTGCCAACACCGGGTGGTCCTGAAAAAAGCAGGTGTGGAAGATTTCTTGCGATAATATATGATTTGAGACGCTCAATCGCTTCTTTTTGCCCAACGACATCATCAAGTTCGATAGGTCTGTATTTCTCGATCCATATTTCTTCTTTTATTGTGAACCCTCCGCTTATTATGGATATTTCCATAAGTTATTGCGTTTTTATTGATTGTATAAGTAATGCAAATGTTGTTTTTTAACCTTTCGTAAGTTTGCTGTGTTGATATACCACTTGACAAGGATTCATGCATCGATTGCGGCAAGTGTGCAAAGTCATACCAACTTGAAATTTACCCAATAAAAAATATTCAGAGTTGGGGATGTAGAAACTGAGCACGAAATTGAATTTCCCAAGACTCTCGAAGATATGACTTTTGAGAATATGTGTCGTAAGACATTGAAATCGGCATGCATGGAATATAACATCTCACTGGATAAACTGATCGTCGAATTAGAGCTTCCAAAAGATATTGACCCACAGACTCGGCTTAGTGATTTATCACTGGAGCTGGATAAATGGCGGAAATGATCGAGGAAGCCGTAATAAAGATGAAGCAAGAATAGTTAATCATTTTAAAATTGTATTTGTATTGTGAAGAATACATATCCTTTTTTTGTAACTATTCAGCCAACAATAATAATGTAAAATAATGTAAAGTTGTATGCAGAATGCATACAACAGCATACAATTATTACCTTTTTTTACTTTTCAACAAAACGCTTGTATAACCTTGCCTGGAATCCATGATATTTAGCAAAGCCTTCAGCATCTTTTTGATCAATGGATACGCCATCGAATGAGACAAGTTCCTCTGAATAAAGAGCATACGGCGATGTGCGCGCAAGTATGATAACGCTGCCTTTGTATAATTTAACTGTTACACTACCAGCCACACGCTCCTGCGTATGATCGATAAATGCATTAAGATCAGCATATAGCGGCTCATCCACAAGCCCAAAATATGCAAGTTCCGACCACTGCGCATCAACCATTGCCTTAAACTTCAGTTCGGCGCGGGTGAGTACCAATTTCTCCAGATCCCTATGAGCAGTCAACAGAACGGTTGCGGCAGGATGCTCATAATTTTCACGTGCTTTTAGCCCAAGCACACGATCTTCAATCATGTCAGTACGTCCAACCCCATGAGAACCTGCGATAGTGTTAAGCTTCTCGATCAACTCAACGCCGCCAAGTTTATCACCATCAAGTGACACCGGCACACCATTCTCAAACCCGATCACCAATATCTGTGCATCGGGTGCATTTTCTGGAGACGTGGTCCATTCATATATTTCCTCAGGAGGAATATACCCCGGATCTTCAAGTTTGCCACCTTCGATACTCCGGCTCCAAATATTTTCATCCACACTCCATGGTTTAGCTGTTGTCACAGACACAGGAATACCATGATCCTTGGCATATTGGATCTCCCATTCACGAGTCAAGTTCATATCCCGCATAGGTGCAAATACATCCATATCCGTAAGCCTGAACACTGCCTCGAAACGAAGTTGATCATTGCCTTTTCCGGTACACCCATGCGCAAGCGCACTTGCACCTTCTTTTTCTGCAATTTCGACAACTTTTTTGGCAATCAGCGGACGTGCAATGGATGTACCCATAACATAACCTTCATAATCACCATTTGCCTTGATAAGCGGAAAGATATAATCCCGCACAAATTCATCCCGAACATCCAGAGTATAATGCAGATCGCTTATTTTTTTGGCTTTCAATTCTGCTTCCTCTACATCCTCGCGCGGTTGTCCCACGTCCACTGCAACCGTTATGACCTCATCACAGCCATACTCTTCCTTTAGAATTGGGATACACACTGATGTATCCAATCCACCTGAATACGCCAACACTACCTTCTTTGACATGATATTATTTCCTTTAATAATTTGTATGAATTGTTATGATAACAGGTATTTTGGAATACAGCAAGTTGAAGATCTATCATCTATACAACCATATTGCCACATCCATAAACCTGCACATGCATGTTATGAATAGACTATAAGCATTGCGATGAATTGATAAAATATTGTAAAATATAGGGTTAATGGTACATATCATCATGAAATATATAATATAATAAATACTATTTGTAATCGATATTATACATTATATTCCATAAGTCATGATCAACAATCCACGCCCACATTCGTACCCCACTAATTATAAACTACTTAGGATTACAAACTCCTTATGACAAGTTTCACAATAATAACGATCAATAAAATAGAACCTAAGATCAGTCCGACAATCACTAATGTCGAATTGCCCTTCAATATCTCTTCAAGTGTACCACTATCCTCTGGCACATCGACGTCCACCTCATCAGATAAAGAATATTCAATCGGCAAGTCCGCATTTCCAAGAGACATAACCCAAATGTTGTAATCCCCACCTTCATTTGAAGCATACGCGACCCGTTCACCATCGGGAGACCACGCAGGATATTTCTGAACAGACTCGTCAAAGGTTAGTTGCAAAGCCCCTGTGCCATTTGAATTTATTAACCAAATATCAAAATTTCCACTTCTATCCGATGCAAACACGATCTTGGAACCATCCGGACTAAAGTCAGGTTCAATGTTAGTATAATCATCATTAGTCAACTGGTGAGCACGAATCCCCCCGCGATCAATTACCCACAGATCATCTTCCGAAGAATATACAATATGTTCACCATCAGAACTCCATGCAGGTGCCCAGTCATCCACTGGAGAATCTGTAAGCCGCACATTGTTCGAACCATCCATATCCATGGTCCAAATATCATAATTTCCAGAAAGCTTTGAGATATATGCAACAGTAGTCCCGTCAGGATTCACAACAGGTGCCCGAGTATCCGCATTCTTTGTTAATTGAACTCTATTAGAACCATCCGAATCAATTACATGGATACTGTCAAATTTAGAATAAATAGGACTCACATATTCTGAAGCAAAATATATCTTTGCGCCATCATTAGTAAAACAAGGTTCTCCATCCCAGATGATACTATCAAACACCTGTTTTTGATTTGAACCATCCGAATCCATCACCCAGATACCTTGGTTAGATGAAAATACAATTTTATCCCCATCGGGACTCCAAGCCGGCATATTTTGATTAACACCGGTTGTTATTTGCATATTTTCTTCAACAAATACTGCACCTGCCACAAAAGACAAGAGCATAATAACTGATAGTGAAGTGAAAATAAAATTCAAAATATACATATTAATAGAGTTTTGTTTTGATAACATCACTATGTACATGTATCAAGAAACTCTTTAATCTTTTGATTCAAAGTCTGACTTAATACTTTACCATCGACCTTACCCCTAAACTCCCCCATGACAACCCCCATCAAAGGTCCAACCGCAGCCATACCTTTTTCTTTAACGAAATCCTGCCGATCTTTGACAACCCCCTCAATGAATTCCTCGATCTGTGCAGTATCGACCCCACCAAGCCCCATGCTGGAAATTGCATCTTCTGCACTCATGGTCGGATCTTCTGCAAATGCCCGCAGTAATTTTTCAATACCTTCTTTTGCGATGCCACCGTTTGAAACAAGATCAAATATTTGTATGAAATGTTCATACATAATATGCTCAACTGCCACACCATCTCGTTTTAGTTCAGGAATTGTGCCGGTCAATGTACGGACTATCAAAGTGGCACTGATATTTGAATCACCCGCGAAACGTGCGACCAGATCCTCAAACAATGGCAGGTCTTTTGAATATACGATCTTGTCTGCAAATTCCTTATTCAAACCAAACTCATTTTCGAACCGTTTTGCTCGCTCTGTCAATAGCTCAGGAATTTTGATCGAATCAAAATATTCTGCAGATATCTCAACCTGAGGTACATCCGTTTCAGGATACATCCTTGCAGCACCCGGCAGAGGGCGCATATATGCAGTAGTACCATCCGGATGCGCACGGCGCGTCTCCTCAGGCACAAATTCAAGCGACTCCTTTGCACGAATGATGACAGCCTCCATAGCACCACGCGCACGATTTTCCCTATCAGCAACCATGACGACCGAATCGCCATCCTGTGCGCCAACTGCATTACGAAGAGATTCAACTTCCTCCCCAGTTATGCCATAACTTGGAAGTTCATCAGTGTGGAATATACCACCAACACCTGATGTTTTTGCACGATCTGAAAACTCAGTACCAAGTCGTCTACCAGACTGTACTTCCCTGCCGATAAGTCCTTCAAATTTAGGAAGAAGCACTGCAAGCACCTTTCCTTTCTTGAGTGCTTTTTTGATAACCTTTGATTGCGTATCCTTGAAAACATCTGTAACATCGAATATCTCGTCGCAAACGGATGCACCCTTCTGGACAAGTTCATCCATAATCGCAAGAAGATTCACCTGCCGCTCAACCTCATTCTCAACAATCGTCTCGATAAGATCAAGAGCCTGCACACCTTTAGCCTCAACGCGAGCACCCCTTGCTATAGAAATATTGACATCCTGTCTGATAGTACCCAATCCACGCTTAACTTTGCCTGTTGAGCGCAAAAGCATCCCAATCTGTTTCGCAGTTTCCTTTGCATGAGCAGGCGATACAATATCCGGCGCAGTTCCGATCTCAACAAGTGGGATCCCAAGACGGTCAAGTGAGTAATAGACTGAATCACCGACCTCTTCTATCTTCTGGGCAGCCTCTTCTTCCAGGCACAAAACATCCACACCAACATTCCCTTCCGATGTTTCAAGATATCCGCCATTGCCAAGAAATGCAGTCCTCTGGAACCCGGATGTGTTAGACCCATCAACCACGATCTTTCTCATCATGTGCAATTGGTCAACCGGGTGCATATTAAAAAGTTTAGTAATGGAGAGTGCAATATCAAGGGCTTCCTTGTTTAACTCACGTGGAGGCTCATCATCGTTCTCAACCAGACAGGTCGTGTCATACGCTTTGTAGACATATTTTCGATTTACCTTTGTCTGTTCCAATGCCGCGCGGTCAGTTTCACCCATCTCACTCGCAGTTGCCCTCAAATACCTAAAAAACTCAAAGTTCGACTCATCAGTATCACGTATTTTTGTTGGACTATTACAGAATAATTTCTCTTTTGAATCCAATTGCTGATGAATTTCAAGTCCACATTTCAGCCCAAGTTCAGCGTAGTCGAATTTTTTGCTCATTGTAGATCACGTATAATTTGATTATATTTATTTAGTATTCATTAAAATGGTTTAGTCAACAAACCGCCTGCGCATGTATAAAGTTATTGATTAATCTGCAAATCAATTTACCTTTTTTATCTTTTTACATACCGCAGCTCTTGCTTCTTCAGCCGGTTTGCATTCCCATGTGCGCCTTATTTTCACGTTCTTAAGAACAGGCATCGCTTTTTCAATACGTGCCCTCGCTGCGTTTAAGATAGATTCGTCAAATTCAGGCATCACAACCTCTACATACTCACGCGGCGGCTCTTTCTCAACTTCAAGTGCCCTTGACGTATCAGGATTGTTTCGTTTTGATGTTACCATGGATTCAACTGCATCGTTCCACTGCGAAGCCCATGGTGAATATGGAATATCCGTATAATTCACTTTATCGCGCGAAACGCGAATTACATCAACATGGCATGCATTAACACATGCACCGCAGTACGTACAGTAATCTTCAACAATTGCGATCTTCTTGCCAGTGTCTTCCGGAACATACCAAAGGTGCGAAGGACACACATTGAAGCACCCATGACACCCCTGTGGATCACACTTATCGATGTTAATCTCAACAAGTGATATTTCACCCTCAAACGGTTTTTTCACATCAACCGCATCGTAAGGACAAACTGCTTTGCACCATGTGCACCGAGTGCACTTTTCATCATCAATCGTGATATTGCCTTCTATTGGTGGTGCTTCGCAAGGTCGTTCTCCTTTTACACGTATCGCATCTTCAGGACATAGGTCCTGACAAAGAACACAGTAATCACACTTGTCCTCATCTACTAATATCTGCTGAAATGGCGTGAGATCTGTAGGTGTTGGCTCACGTTCAACCATGATGAAAGCGTCGCAAAACTTTGCACACACACCACAGAAATTGCATTTATCAAGGTCGATCTCGATCTCGCCTTGTGCATCTTCCTTAAAAGGTGCAATCTCCTCTTTTTTCTTGAACGTAAATTCAACCTTGATGGCATCCTCAAGACATGCAGCTTCGCACAATAGACACGGCAGGCACTTTTCGTTGAATTTGACATACGAATCATACACCGGATATTTATCTTCATCCGGCAGTTCCCCTTCAAATTCCATCTTAAATGCATGAACGTGACAGAAATTCGCACACATACCACAGAATGTGCATTTTTCAAGATCCGTCATAACAGGAGGTGCATCCATACCTGTTGCAATCTCATGCATGGGACCAAGTTCAAGTGCTTTTGTAGGGCACAGCTCCACACAAATGCCACATCCTGTGCAGCGTTTGTAATCATAATCCAGTATCTTTTTTGACTTTTCGGTGATCTGGCTGTATATGAAATGTGACTCCTTAATGTCCATGTCTTTCGTGACAGTAATGGTTTCCTCGCCACCATCCAAACTATCAGGCACCACATCTGCGCTCCCACTCATTCGGAATCCTCCGAAATCTCAGACCCAATCGGACCCAGTTCTTTCAGAACATCAACAAAACTTTCAATGGATTTTGCAAATCTCTCACCTTCCGCTGCCGATATCCATTCAACCTTTAGCCGCTTTGGACTTAGCCCAATATCTTCAAGCACCCCTCCAAGAGCGTTCATTCTATGTTTGGCATTGTAATTCCCATGTAAGTAATGGCACTCATCAAGCCGGCATCCCGCAACAAGCACACCATCTGCACCATCTTCAAGTGCTGAAAGGACAAAAATTGGGTCAACTCTTCCGGCACACATGGTCCTTATAATACGGACATTTGTCGGATACTGAATACGGGATGTTCCGGCAAGATCAGCGCAGGCATAACTGCACCAGTTACAGAGGAATGCAACAATAAGCGGGAACTCGTCCTTGACCTCTAAAGCCGCATGTACCTGCGCAAGTATCTGGTTATCAGTATAATTTCGCATACAGATCGCATCAATAGGGCAAGCTGCACTGCAAGCACCGCATCCATGGCACGAAAGTTCATCCACAACAGCCTTTTTATCAACTATGTGTATCTTGCTGAACTTGCACACATCCACACATATTCTGCATCCGATACATTTGTTAACATCCACATGTGCGCTCAACGGGTCAGTTTCAAGTTCCCCTTTATTCAAAAGTATCACAGCTTTTGCTGCTGCTGCACCACCCTGTGCAATTGCAACCTGTATCTCTTTCGGACCGGATGCACAACCGGCAATGAAAACACCATTGATATGAGAATCAACAGGACGCATTTTGGGATGTGCAATTGAAAGGAATCTATCAGTTCGGCGTGAGAGATTCAGCAATCCGGAAATATTATCATCAATGTTTGATTCCATTCCTGTCGAAAGCACCACAAGGTCATACTGCTCCTCACGTATCTCGCATTCAAGAGTGTCCTCGAACCTAAGCGAAGGAGATCCATCCTTATTCTTCAACACTTCCGCAACCTTTCCGCGAATGAAATCAACACCCATCGACTGCGTCCGTTCATAATATTCTTCATACATCTCACCGGACGCTCGAATGTCAATATAATGGATCACAATATCGATATCTTGATACCGTTCCTTGAGCAATTGGGCATTCTTCATTGCTGACATGCAACATACACGCGAACAGTAGGGATTGTCAACAGTCGCATCTCGCGACCCGACACACTGGATAAATGCGACACGTTTTGGGATCTCGCCACTTGATGGAACCACTGCCCTTCCGCGCGTAGGACCTGAAGCATTTAGCATACGTTCAAGTTCCATGTTAGTGATGACATCAGGATATATTCCATAACCATACTCTTCCTTACGAGTTGCATCGAATAACTGATATCCAGTCGCTATAATGATTGCACCGACCTCAAGTGCAAACTGTTCTTCTTTTTGATCATAATCAATCGCATCTGCAGGACATGCTTGTTTGCAAAGTCCGCATCCAACACAATATTCGCTGTCAATGCAAACTACCTGCGGTACAGCCTGTGGAATTGGCATATAGATAGCCTTCGCCTTACCAAGACCAAAGTCGAATGGATTTGATATCTCAACAGGACAGACGCGGGCACATTCTTCAACACAGCCTTTGCATTTGTCCTCAGAAACATATCGCGGCTTTTTGATTCCTTTAATTTGGAAATTGCCAACAGAGCCAGTGATGTCTGTTATTTCGGAAAATGTAAAAAGATCGATGTTCGGATGGTTCTGCACATCCGTCATTTTGGGTGCCAGCACACAGATTGAGCAGTCATTTGTAGGGAACACTTCATTTAGAAGTGCCATCTTGCCGCCAATTGTTGATTCTTTTTCAACCATGTAAACATGAAACCCGCTGTCTGCAAGGTTTAATGCTGCCTCAATACCCGCAACACCGCCACCAACCACAAGAACATCCTTGTTTACTTTTATGATCTTGTTCTTTAAGGGTACAAGCAATCGTGCTTTGGCAACACCCATCCTTACAAGATCGAACGCCTTTTGTGTGGCCATCTGGGGATAATCCATGTGGACCCATGAAACATGTTCACGTATGTTGACGATCTCAAGAAGATGTGGGTTCAAACCTGCTTTTTCAAGTACCCCCTTAAAGGTCTGCTCATGTAAACGAGGAGAACATGCAGCAACAACAACACGATCTATATTATGTTCTTTTATGTCTTCAATGATTGATTCCTGTCCGGAATCTGAACACATGAACTGGATATCTGTGACAATAGCAACGTCTGCAAGTTCTTCAGTTTTCTTGCGCAAAGTATCGATATTTATGATGTTTGCGATGTTCAAGCCGCAGTGACAGATGTATACTCCGATTCGCATGTGTATAATTCCTCCTCGCTGTAAAATCCGAGCGTAGCGAGGATATTCTTGCAGTGTTTGATGCGCTTAAATAGTGATATAGTTTTGGATATTTTGGCAAGGCAGGAAGACAGCCACGCATTATTTACAAAAGGGATGCCTGCAGATGTAAAAAACGACAACATTATGAAAATGTAGTACTTGCAGTTAATGGTTGTGTGCGCGTTTGCCAAAACCACACAAGCATTTATATGCAATGTAGTCTTATACTACGAATGGTGATAAAAAAATGTCCGTAGCACTCAATTATAACAAATGTGATGGTGCCCCAACCTGTATTGGTGCAAGGGTATGCCCAACAAATGCAATGACGTATGATTTTTCAGCAGGCAAGCCTGTTATTGATGAATCGTCGTGCATAGACTGTAATGTTTGTGTGCAATACTGCCCACATGGCGCAATTGAAGCAACGGGGGCATAATCCACATACATAAAGTTACATAAAAACATAATTTTGCATAAAATGCACTTGCATAGTGTCAATTCCGATCAAAACGATTGTAATTGATACATTCCAATTTATTCATACGATGTATACAACATGTGTAAATCGCACGTGTGTTCATTATACTGCACACATATATAGTTAAGTATATTGAATAAAATGTATACTTAATTATATATTGTGTACAATCCATTGTCGCGAGATTGCATATATAAGTTCAGGGCAAACCATTCGCAAGATACATAACTGTTTGTTCCAATTAAGATTTTGTATTTCACACGATTTTTCTAGATTAAAAGCAGGCAAATCCATGGTACTGAGCAACATTATTGACAATATTGGTCGAATATTCAGAAATAAACCAACAAGGGTTGGCACAATAGATGTTGGTGATGAAAAACCAAAAATTGAAACCATCAGTAGCAACCTGTATAAAGTAAATACAGCCGGATTTGCAGATATCATAAATTCCGACATGCCAACTGTTGTTGACTGCTATACTGAATGGTGCGGTCCTTGCAAAATGATCAATCCTATCTTTGCAAAACTTGCTGTTGAGTTCAATGGCAAAGTCAAGTTCATCAAAGTTGACCTTGATACATCTCCGACAATTGCCAGACACTTTGAAATCATGGGTGTACCAACTCTTATGTTGATTAAGGACAAGATGAAGATCAAATCAATTGTAGGATTATCAGGAGAAGGAAAAATACGGCGTGCCATAAATAAGATGCTGGAAATAAAAATCGACCAGACATAATGATTCGGAGTATGGAATATGAACGAACATGATAAAATGAAGGAACAAATGTATGCGTGGACTGCCAAATATGCAGAAAATAATGGCTTTAAACTGAATCCTGATAAAGAAATATACGATATTGTCATAGATGGACTTACCAAAAATAAAGAAAAAACTGGCAAACAATATTGCCCATGCCGGATAGTCATAGGCGATGAAGAGCAAGACAATAAGATTATCTGCCCATGCATTTATCACAAAGATGAGATCGAAAAGGACGGAATGTGCCACTGTGCATTGTTCTTCAAAGGTTAAACACCATATGGAAAACACAGAATAGACAAAATATAGTAAAGTTCAACCATATAACAAATATTTAAAACAAATAATTCATAGCACAAGGGTAAAAAAATGGCAAACGCAATGGAAATATACCAACTTCTTCCAAAGACCAATTGCAAGGAATGTGGAAAATCAACTTGCATGGCATTTGCCGTATCGCTTTTATCCCGCGAATTGACTGTTGACGATTGTCCACCTCTAAAAGATGATAAGTTCAAAGCAAACTACAAAAAATTGTCAGATATGATCGTACCTGCAGAAGGGGCTTCAGAATCAGGAATGATCGTACATGAAGACAAATGTTTCGGATGCGGCAATTGTGTGGTGGCATGTCCGGTCAATGTCGCGGAAGACTCACTCGGTGCAGGAATTGGACGGGCACCAACAAGTGACAAAGTGATTCTGCGTGTTGAAGATGGGATCGTCAGGACATCAAATGTGCATGATTGTCGTCGTTTTGGAGAGAACAAGATTCTCTGCAACGGATGTATAGTAACATGCCCAACAGAAGCGATCGAGTTTGTATGATGTGTATGAAATTGTATGAAATTGTATGAAATTGTATGACTTTGTTGGACAATAACTGCTAATTTTAACCTTAAGATATAAGCTGTATGAAACGTCAATAGATGGTGATATTGTTGAACGAAAACTACCACGTATGCACCGGATGCGCACTCCTTTGTGACGACATTGAAGTTGTAATAGACGCCAATGTAATAACTGAAATAAAAACTGCATGCCGAAAAGGTGTTTCACGTATGAAAGGATGCAATGATCCAATGTCACCCACAGTTGAAGGACAACAAGTTGATATCGATGTTGCGATCGGTGCAGCAGCAGACATACTCAAAAATTCAGAATCCCCATTAATATTTGGACTTGGCAACTCAACAGACGGTGCACAAAAAAAAGCGATTGAACTTGCAAAGCATATTGGTGCAATATTGGACGACACATCATCTTTTTGTCAGGGACCTACACTTGAAGCCATTTTCAATGATAAGATCAAGTCCTGTACTCTGGATGATGTTCGTAACAAAGCAGATGTTATCGTTTACTGGGGCGCAGACCCTTCGAATTCCCACCCTCGACATCTTTCCAAATTCTCATACTTCCCACGTGGGCAGGAGAGGCAACGCGGCTGGGAAGAAGACCGCACCATGATATCAATAGATATCAGGAAATCCCATACCGCGAAGATCAGTGGCGACAAATTCCACCAGATTCCGTTACAGGCTGATGAGGAGTTCATTGATGCGCTAATTGACGCACTATCCGGCAAGGTCCCTAAAGTGCCTTTTGAGTATGATCCCAAACGGATACTTGAACTTGCAAACATCATGAAAAATGCAAGGTTCGGGATTATCTTTGTTGGGCTTGGACTTGTATATTCCCTCGATAATATGGACCCAATAGTTAAATTGATGGATAAGTTGAACGAACTATCCAACTTCCACCTCATTCCAATGGTCGGTCATTATAATATGCGCGGGTTTAACCAAAACCTGTTCAATGAAACAGGGCACCTAAATCGTGTCAAGTTTGAAAAAGGAAACAACACCAAAGTTCAACACGGAGCCGAGTTTTCAATTGTGGAATCACTAAATGAAAAGAAGGTGGATGCCGCACTGATAATTGGCTCTGACCCTCTTTCAAGCCTGCCGCGTGCTGTCGCAGATCATCTGCTAAACATACCGATAATCACAATAGACCCGTGCGAGACATTTACATCCAGAAAGGCAAAAGTAACAATTCCATCCGCGCTTAGCGGTGTTGAGTGCGGCGGAAGTGCAATCCGAATGGATGGCGAGGAAGTGATGTTTGAGCCCATAATCGAAACGACCACTCTCTCGGATGAAGAAATACTTACCCGAATCATGGAGGCACTATAATGGGATTTGGACAATTCCTTGCTGCACCTGAACAAAATATCACGATAGTTACATATAGAGATATATTCCAAAGTGCAGTCATGGAAGAGGGGCGTTTTAGTGAAGAATACCTCAAATTATCGGCTGTGATCAAGATGGATGCTGCGGATATCAAAAAATTGGGTGTAAAGGACGGGGACACAGTTATTGTCAAGAACGATGAAGAAAAAGTGGTTGTCAGGGTCGAGAATTCCGGCTACGACGCATCACATTCAGGGATTGCATACATGCCAAACAGCCCGTGGTCCAATGCTCTGGTCAGTGCGGACACAGGTGGCAGCGGGGTGCCGCAATACAAGAAGATAGAAGCCATGGTGTCAAGTGCGAAGGGCGAGAGTGTGACTGCCATTGATGATTTTTAATCATGAAGTCAATGTGCTGTAGAGGAAAGGCGCAGCGATCAGTCCAAGGCGTTATGAAAAGAGATGGGTATTGCTGTGGTGGCTCATCCGGTACCTGGTAAAAAAATGATATGAGAACTTAAAAAATATGGTTATGAGGTCACCTAGTGTCAAGTCAACTTTCAAGTGTCTGATTATGAGGGGCATAGGTCATATGAAATTAGACTCCAAAATTACCGATCGGTTTCTACACTGCGCCGTCAGCGCACAGACTTAGGAATACACGCGGGCAATTGCGCGTACATGCAGGTGCCGATGTTAGAGATCGGGGCATAG
>DQIO01000235.1 GCA_020793555.1 Methanosarcinaceae archaeon
CGAAATGCAGGTGTCATTGCCGATAACGTTGGTGACAATGTAGGAGATTGTGCCGGAATGGGTGCGGACTTGTTTGAAACCTATGTGGTAACACTCCTGGCATCAATGTTGCTTGGTTCAATGTTACTTGATGTATATCCAAATGCGGTTCTGTATCCAATGATGCTTGGTGCAGTCGCAATATTCACATCCATCATATCGATCTTCTTCGTGAAGGTAGGCAGTGATGGCAAGATCATGAAAGCTCTGTACAAAGGTGTAGCAGTATCAGCGATTCTTTGTATTGTTGCATTCTATTTCATCACTGACATGTTAATGGGTGACATCAGGCTCTATTATGCATCACTTGTTGGTGTTGGAATAATGGTCCTTATGGTCATATTTACGGAATACTATACATCCACAAGTTACCGTCCGGTCAAGGAGATTGCAAAAGCATCTGAAACCGGTGCAGGAACGAACGTAATTTCCGGTCTTGCAATTGGATTTGAAAGCACGGCACTTCCGACTATAGTTATTATAATAGGTATATTGGCATCATACTTCATTGTTGGCGGTGGAACTGATCCGGCATTGGGCATATACGGTATTGCAATCGCAGCAGCGGCAATGCTCTCAACAACAGGCATGATCGTGGCACTTGACTCATACGGCCCTATCACAGACAATGCAGGCGGTATTGCTGAAATGGCACATCTGCCTGAAAGTGTACGGAATATCACCGATAA
The DNA here is from genome assembly GCA_020793555.1 of Methanosarcinaceae archaeon. Classification (GTDB taxonomy): domain Archaea; phylum Halobacteriota; class Methanosarcinia; order Methanosarcinales; family Methanosarcinaceae; genus Methanovorans. The sequence goes on from DQIO01000235.1 coordinate 729, forward strand.
ACTTGATGCAGTAGGTAACACTACAAAGGCAGTTACAAAAGGATATGCGATAGGGTCAGCGGCACTTGGTGCACTGGCACTTTTTGCAGATTACAGACACAAGGTTGATCTTGGACCTGGTTCATTGAGTCTTGACAACCCTATAGTTCTTGTTGGTCTCTTCATTGGTGGTCTGCTTCCATTCCTGTTCAGTGCAGTCACAATGCGTGCAGTCGGTACTGCAGCATTTGAAGTTGTTAATGAAGTACGTCGCCAGTTCAAGGAAATTCCAGGAATCATGGAAGGTACTACAAGACCTGAATATGGCAAGTGTGTTGACATCGTGACAAAGTCCGCGATCAACTCAATGGCTATTCCCGGAATACTTGCAATTGGAACACCTCTTGTAGTTGGTTTGGTACTCGGTCCACAGGCACTCGGCGGTCTTTTGATCGGTATCATTGTTGTAGGTCTTTTACTTGCACTTACAATGGACAATGGTGGCGGTGCATGGGATAACGCAAAGAAACTCATCGAAGACGGCGCACACGGCGGCAAGGGCTCAGATGCCCACAAAGCAGCAATTGTCGGGGATACGGTTGGTGATCCATTCAAGGACACATCAGGTCCTGCACTCAATGCACTGATAAAAGTTGTGAACATGATCGCAATCCTGTTCTCGTCGCTCTTTATTGGCGCAGGTATATTCTAAGCAAATTTAAGTATCGGCAGTCTGGCTTGTGTCGGACTTGCCTGCTTTTTTTTGTTTCTTTCCTTTTTTTAATGATTGTTGTATTTTGACTATACTATACAGTTTGTTCAGTAAATTGAACAAATATTCAAACTTTTGTGCAGTACACGTTCTTTATTGAACCGTTCAAAACCTTCAACCAAAAACTTTAATTTTCGATCTGACCATCACCTTCGGGCCATGGAAGCTGTCCATTAATTTAAAAAATCGGGAGAATGAAAGTCAAATATTGCTTTAAATTAAAGAACAATGAATAATTTCATCATTCGCCGTAATTGTTAAATAGGCTCTATGATTATTAAGATTAAAAACCCATGCATCTTTGCAATAATGGCAGCATCCCGTACATATCCGTAAACGAAACTGTTTTTTTGTACTTGCGATATATGGATAATGTGTTTCGGTAAGGAGCTGGAATATTATAGAACATCAACGCCAACAAGGTTATCGCTGATCGTCATATTGAGCATTGATAAAATAATATTATAACTATTCAGATGTTACATGCGCAGAGGATATGATGAAAAACATAAAAAAAGCTCAACTTATCGAAGGACCTGTTGCAAAAACCCTGTTCAATATGACCCTGCCGATGGTCGTCGGAATGTTCGGGATGGTCGCATTTAATCTCATTGATACATTTTTTGTAGGGCAACTGGGTACGCAGGAACTGGCAGCATTGAGCTATACTTTTCCAGTGGTAATGGTAATTGGCAGCCTGGCAATGGGGATAGGCATCGGTGCCTCTGCTGTGATCTCACAGGCTATTGGGAGGGGTGATCATCATAGAGTGCAGCGACTGACAACAGACAGTCTGATCTTATCGATGTTATTGGTCACATTTTTTGTGTTATTTGGGCTTCTGACCATTAGGCCCTTTTTCAGTCTCCTTGGTGCTACACCAGAGATAGTTTCCCTTATCAGGCAATATATGGTGATCTGGTATCCGGGGGTTCTCTTTCTTGTTATTCCAATGGTGGGTAACAATGCTATCCGTGCAACAGGTGATACCAAAACCCCGAGTGCTATAATGCTTGTGGCAGTGATCGTCAACGTTATACTTGATCCTTTGTTGATATTCGGGCTTGGGCCGTTCCCAATGCTTGGGCTTGCCGGGGCAGCTATTGCTACTGTTGTTTCAAGGGCAATTACGTTAGTTGTTGCTTTATGGGTGCTATACTATCGGGATGGAATGATAACATTAGAATTACCTCCACTAAAAACGGTTATCAATTCATGGAAAAGTATCATGTACATTGGGCTGCCGGTTGCCGGAACGAGACTCCTTTATCCCATTTCCATGGGCGTTATAATTGCTTTAATATCTTCGTATGGACATGAAGCCGTTGCAGCTTTTGGTGTTGGTACCCGCGTTGAATTCCTTGCAATGACAGTGATCTTTTCCCTGTCAGGAGTCATCGGGCCATTTGTAGGCCAGAATTGGGGAGCCGGTCGGTATGACCGGATAAAACTGGGAGTCAAATACAGTAATGCTTTTTCATTAATGTGGGGTGTGGCAATGTTTGCTATTCTTGCATTGGCATCTAGGCCGATCGCTTCGTTGTTCAATGATGATCCACAGGTCATATCTATAATCGTGCTCTATCTCTGGATCGTTCCGATCGGGTATGCTTTATTTGGCGTTTTCCAGATATCGACCACCACTTTAAATATTTTGCATAAACCGGGTTATGCTGCGGTTCTCATGGTGATTCAGATGTTCGTCCTGTATATTCCACTGGCTTATTTGGGATCATATTTGTTCGGATTACCGGGGATATTTTTTGCGATAGTGTTGGCATATTCGTTAACTGGAATTGCTTCTCATTTCGTGCTTAAGAGAGTTCTGGATGATGGGGTCTGATTGCGAAAGAATGATTTTTGTATCTTTAAATTTGTTTAAGTAACGCAGTCAATTTTGATGGAAATGTATTTGTTACATGTTCACGAATTTAGATTTCATCATGAACAAGGGTACTAATAGAGCAAATATCAAAGAAGGCCTGAGTGTTGGGATTGTTTTAAAGCAAGACCAGAGGAGCGGGAAAATAACTCGGGGTGTTGTGGGTAGGATATTGACAAAATCTTCAAATCATCCACACGGAATAAAGGTTAAACTAAAAGACGGTCAGGTTGGAAGAGTTAAGGAGATATATTCGGCGGATTGTGATTGATAGGCGGTGATGCGGTGATGGTGGGTGAACTGAAAATCAACCAAAATATTCATCCATATCTTTCAGATCGAACAACAGCACTCCGTGCTGATCTGCAAATTCCAGTGCTTTTTTGGTAAAACCTGCTTTTGATATCACAACAAAATGCTCCTTCCGCTCTGCATTAAACCACTTAACCAGCGGTGCTTTATCAAGCAACTGCTGGATAATGTCAACACCTGCCTTCCTATTGCGCCACTTGCACTCGCAAAATAATATGTCATGCGTATCTTTGTTTAGTGCCACTACATCGATCTCATTTTCTTTGTGCCACCACTTTCCCCATTGCGAGAAACGTGCCGGAAGTCTGTTTTTACTCTCAAGCCCTGCAAGGAACTCTGATGAGATGTCCTCAAAAGTTGATGATACATGATCCGGCATTGAATCCATAATGCTATCCAGCAGATTTTCGGTATCTCTCAACTCAATTCTTGAGCGGTTGGGCATGACGAATCTGAACCAAAAACGAAGGAAATTGTCCTGTATGTGATAGATGCCTTTCCTGAAACGATTGGGGTCTTCCGTTATCGGTACTTGACGTATGATCAATCCGATCTCCTGAAGTACGTCAAGATATCGGGTTATTTTTTTGCCGTCAATTCCTACGAAATTGGATATTTCGCTTAGTTTGGTATGCCCGAGTGCGATGGCTTTTAAAATTGACAGGTAAACGTTTGGGTTTTTGAATTCCTGTGATAGCAGAAAGATAGTTTCCTGATAGAAAAAGCCCTCTTTTTCAATAATCTTCTTTTGGATGAACTCACGCACATTCTTTTCTTCAACCAATAGAAGATATTTTGCAACGCCGCCGGTGATGGAATGGAGCATGATCCGGTCTTCGGTCTTGAATTTTTCAAGGAACATGGATGCGTGCTTGAGGTCAAATGGTTTGAGATGTATCTGCGATGTGCGCCTACCATAAAGTGGAGAGTCATAGTTGAGAATTTCCCGCAGCATCATACCTACAAGCGAGCCGCTTACAATAAGGAATATCTGGGTTTTTGAGAAGAACGTGTCCCAATATTTCTGGAGGATGGATGGAAACGCAGGATTACTTTTGATGAGATATGTTATCTCGTCTATAGCCAGAACTATTCTTTTGTCAGTTGGCAGTGTTTTAGACAGGTAACTGAAAAACTGATCCCAGTTTCCAAACGGTATTTTGAGCAGGAGGTCGTCATGGGTTTGTGCGTATATCTGCTGTTTGAAACTTTCGATTTGCAAAACCTCGTTCTGCTGGTCAGCCAGATAATAGATGAAGTCAGGTTTATTTTTTCCGAACTCCTCGATCAATGCGGTTTTTCCAATCCTGCGCCTTCCGTAAATTACTACAAACTTTGCAGTGTCTTTTGAGTATTCGTCTTCAAGATGGGATAATTCATGTTTACGATTTATGAACATTAATTAATCGTTGCTATTGATTGTACTTATATTTAACTAATCTAAAATAGGCTAATTTAGAATAGTTTAATTTTTCAAATTGTTTTTGTTGAATGTTAAATGCATAGTGCAAAAAATTAACCACAGAGGACACAGAGGAGTATTGCTTTTTTTCTCTGTGTCCCCCTGTGTTTTTCCGAACCATTCCAGAAGATAATAAAAAGTCTCGAAAACTACCTGCGAACATTTAAATGTGTAGACTCTGGATGCGTGCAGTGTGGAACTGCCTGAAACCAGATCTTGCAAAACAGTCATCTCTGCGAGTGCAGATGCGGCGCAAACATTACAGGTGCAGGAACAGATGTCAGGATAGTCGGTGTAACTGTTACGCAATCGATCGGGTTTCCGGTATGAGTGTGATCGGAAAATTTTTGATCAAACGCAGGTGAACTCAGATATGGTTGTATTGTTTTGCAACACTGGACTTTTAAACCCCAAAAAATAGCATATTAGTTTCATATCACAGCGATCTTACCCGCATCCGTTATGGAGTATCCGTCTTCGCCTGTGATATATCCCATTGCTTTAAGTTCCCGCAGGTGATTGTAAGCCATCCCTTTGGAGATGCCGACATTGACCGCAATGGCAGCCACTGATGTAACTCCTGACCGAATCTGTTCAAGTATCGCTTTTTTTGTGTCTGAGATGTTGAAGCTGAGAATAGGAAAGTCGATGAGGAAGTTATCCTCTTCTGTGACGTAGACGATCCGTTGTACCATGTCGCTTCTGGTGTATGCTCCAAAAAGCGCTCCGAACGCCTGCGGTTTCCTGCCGCCTGATACGTTTATTATTATCTGGTTTCCGCGCGCGTGTTCCTGTTCTATGAGGTCGGATACATCCTGTGCTACCTGAACGGTGTTGTAGAGGGATGTGATCTTTTTCTCAATCTCTATGATCTTGCCGAATGTGTCTATAATGGTTTGTTCTGCCCTGGCTTTTTTTTCATCTGTGTTCTCTTCTGTGAGAAGAATTATTTTAGAAGGGGACAGGCGAGTTATACAGAATATAACTGGTTCGAGAGCGTATATTGTGGTGATCAGTGTTATATTGGTCATATATGGGGTATTAGTGGTAATGATTTATACGGTTTACTATGTGTCTATGGTTCATTGTTATATTTTTAATGGCAAACTATATATCAAATATTGATTATTATATGTTTAACATGTACTAAATGAATCTATTAAAATGGAAAGGTTAATATATAATTATGGGCATGTTAATAAATATAGAATGTGGAATATATGGGTAACTCATCGACTTATTCAATGTATGATTATTGGGGCAAAGCAAACTCAGATATCGACCATGGTGTAGAATCCTGTCACTTATTGGTGTATCATTGTCTGGATGTTGCAGCAGTTGGGTATGTATTGTTACAAAAGGATAAGCATCTTCTGAAGCGATTTACTGAAATTACTACTCTTAGTGATGAGGTTACAACCAAACTAATTACATTTTATCTTACAATTCATGACATTGGCAAATTTTCGGATCGCTTTCAGAATATTCAACCCAATTTATTCAAACATTTACGTGGTTGCACATGTGATAAAGCATATAATGTACGGCATGACACTATGGGCTATCACTTATGGGATAGTGTGTGGGCTCCACTCTGGGATGATAACCTGCTCCATCTGGAACAAAATGATGAGATTAGCAAAATAGATTGGAATGATATCCTAAAACCGTGGGTTCAGGCAGTAACAGGGCATCATGGTAAACCGCCACGTCTTGATAATAATGGTATGGAGATACGTGTACAGAATCTCTTTACTGATGAAAATATTACCATGGCGCAATCCTTTGTAAATGAAGCTGCGAAATTATTAATTTCGGATAAATCAGATAAATTACCGATTAGTTACGATGAAGACATGGATGATTTATTCAAGCGTTCATCCTGGTTACTTGCCGGTTTGGCGATATTGAGCGATTGGATTGGGTCAAATAGTGAGTATTTTCCACTTAATTCAAAACCTATTTTGCTTGAAGATTATTGGAATAAAATTGCATTACCAAAAGCAGAAGAAGCAATCAATAAAGCTGGCGTTTTACCATCTGACATATCTCCTGAAACAGGTATGGAATCATTGTTCCCAAAAATTGACCATCCAAGTCCATTGCAATCTCATGTTTCTACATGTAAACTTGCAGATGGTGCACAATTATTCATACTGGAAGAAGTTACAGGTAGTGGAAAAACAGAAGCAGCTTTGACATTAGCCCATCGTTTGATGAATCAAGGTCTTGGAGACGGAATTTTTGTGGCCTTGCCAACGATGGCTACAGCTAATGCAATGTATGAGCGGTTGGTTAAAGCATACAGATTGATGTTTGTTGCAGAGACTACCCCCTCTCTTGTGCTGGCACATGGTGCACGTCATCTTTCTGATACTTTCCGCCATTCCATAGGTTTGGAGAATTCTCGCAGTGATGGGAGTTATACTAAAGATGAAGAAGCGGCTTCTGCGCAATGTAGTGAATGGCTTGCAGATAATCGCAAAAAGGCATTGCTGGCAGATGTGGGGGTCGGAACTATTGATCAGGGATTGATGGCTGTGCTTCCTTCAAAACATCAGTCGTTGCGTCTGTTAGGTTTATCCAGAAATGTGTTGATTGTGGACGAGGTGCATGCTTATGATCCCTATATGCATACATTGTTGTGCACGTTGTTGCGATTCCATGCAGCATTGGGTGGGAGTGCGATTTTACTTTCTGCCACACTTCCTATAAAACATCGCCAGGAATTGGTTAATAGTTTTTCTCAGGGACTGGAGGGGAAACAGCACAAATTAATTGAGAATTCATATCCTCTTATCACTCACAGCACTGGAAATTGTATTTCGCAAACACCTCTTAAGATTCGTGAGGGTACTCAGCGTAAGGTTGCGGTAGAGTTCTTTGATGACATTTCTGATGTGGAAACATCTATGATAAATATCGCTGAAAATGGAAGCTGTGCTTGCTGGATTCGCAATACTGTGGATGATGCAATAGATGCATACAATAGCCTGTCCTCTAAACTAGGTTCTGAAAATGTTATTCTTTTCCATGCACGCTTTGCCATGGGCGATCGTCAAAAGATTGAAAAAAAAGTACTGGACACATTTGGTAAAGAAAGTGATAATGTTATTCGAAGTGGACGGATTCTTGTGGCTACTCAGGTCGTGGAACAATCTCTTGACCTCGATTTTGATTATATGGTAAGCGATCTGGCGTCCATGGATTTAATAATTCAGCGAGCCGGACGACTTCACAGACACTCACGTAAGGAGCGTTGTGGAACTCCGGTATTGGGTATATTTGCACCATCTTTGACAGATAATCCCACTGAAGATTGGTACATGGATGTGTTTCCAAAGGCAGCTTTTGTGTATCCAAGTCATGGTCAACTATGGCTTACAGCTCGTTTACTTTCAAAGCATAGAGTGCTTGTTATGCCTGATGATGCACGTGATTTTGTTGAAGGGGTTTTTGGAGGTGATGCCAGAAATGATGTGCCTGTGGCACTGAGGGATAGGGATGATAAGGCAGAAGGTGAAAAAAAAGCTGCAAAATCGATGGCAAAACTCAATATTTTAGCACTTGCTAAAGGATATGGAGCTACTGTTGGTCAGTGGTTGGATGATACCAAAACTCCAACACGTCTTGGGGAATTAACAACAAATGTGCGCCTTGCAAGATGGGA
>DQIO01000234.1 GCA_020793555.1 Methanosarcinaceae archaeon
GTATCGATTTACAAGAATAAGTTCGCTAACATAAGCGTTGATTTGTGCTGAATTATATCAGATATCACGTCAAACGGGAAATTAAAAAGATACTGTACGTTAAATTTGTATAAGTGAGGGGCTTTTCCGACAATCTCTGTAACATACAGATAAAAAGACTCAATCGAGAAAATATTCCATTCACCGAACAACGATAAATATAATAAAAAAATATTAAAAAAGGAGTTGACCCATATTTTAATGGGTCATTTAAGGTCGATAAATAAAAAAATCAAACTTTGTCAAGTTTTTCAATACCAACTTTCTTCACGTATGGCTTGCTAATCTTATCAGGCATCCATGCCGGCTTATTTTTAGGTGCATCAACCATTTCCTTCCATCCCTTAAAAACATGAACTTTTTTGGTTCCACGTTCTCTAAGTCTGATGGTTTTGGGTTTAGACTTTGTAGCTTTTTGTCTGTTTGCGACCTTGAGAGCTGCTTGTCTTGGTTGTTTACCAGTGAATACACCGTGTTCATTTCCGTTCTTATCTCTTAATACAAAATTTCTTGTTTCAGACATAATGTCATCTCGCGACCTGCATTTGTTACTGTTACTCTTATTTTAGCATACAAAATATATATATGTTTTCTTTTAATGTTACCATTTGATTCTGTTTTGTAATGATTTTAACGAATTCCCCCAACTTCGTTGATTAATTTTATATGTGATGCAGCGTTTCGAGCACCACATTTATATGAAAATAACCTTCGAGCACAAATTTATTGTAGCTACAGCTAAGCCATCGCTACACTCCCATCAGTTATTTTGTGTTGACTTTTACTGTTTTATTTGGTGGTCCTTTCTTGATGCAGGTCTTATGGAGCTATTCGAAGTGTATCAAAGTCAAACGCTTGACCCGAAACATTAATCAGAAGAGATTAATTGATCAATGAAGGGTTTAAACGATGACACGTGTAGACAAATATAATTATCAGTTAGCCACAACTTGAAAATGCCACCAAAGGCATGGAAGAGTAGCCTTTATAATCAACAAATACAATTACTACATAGTAAATATTAATTAAACAAAGGGGAAACATTATGTCTTTAGTCACAAACAACGAAGTACTGGACGCTGCAAACGAAGGCGGATACGCAGTTGGGGCGTTTAACATCAACAATATGGAGATCGTACAGTCAATTGTAACCACCGCATCAGAAATGAACGCGCCTGTGATCCTTGCAGCAAGTCAGGGTGCCATCAGTTATGCAGGTATCGAATATCTTGAAGCCATCGTAAAAGTCGCAGCCTCAAAAACGGATACACCTGTGACCCTGCACCTTGACCATGGCACGGATTTTAATGTTATACTGCAGTGTATTCGACACGGGTTTACTTCTGTGATGATCGATGGTTCACATCTGCCTTTTGAGGAGAACGTCGCGCTGACAAAACGAGTCGTTGAAGTGGCACACCCCTGCGGGGTGTCCGTTGAGGCAGAACTCGGGCGGCTTGTAGGTGTTGAGGACAACATTTCCGTTGATGAAAAGGATGCCGTATTCACACGTCCTGATGAGGCAGTACAGTTTGTTGAAGAGACTGACGTAGACTCACTTGCGGTTGCGATTGGCAGCGCACACGGAATATACAAAGGCGAACCGAAACTTGATTTCGAGAGGCTTGAGAAAATCGATAACAAGGTAGATATACCGCTCGTGCTTCACGGCGCATCCGGCATACCCGAAGAGAGTATCATAAAGGCTGTGAAACTTGGGATCAATAAAATCAATATTGATACCGAAATTCGTCTGGCATTTAGGGATGCAGTCAGGAAAGTTGTCACCGAGTCAGATGTATATGACCCTCGAAAGATCTGCGGACCTGCGCGGGATGCGATGAAAGAGATCGTCAAATACAAAATAAGCATCTTTGGCAGTGAAAATAAGGCATAATGTATTAAAAAACGTAATCCGTGATTGAAATGAACAACGAATTTATCAAGTATCATGCAGGTTCCGATACGTTTATTGTACAAAAAAAAGCATATTTTGAGGATTGTGTAACAATTGACGGTAATATGATGGTGGGAGCTGGTGCTAATTTTTGGCACGGGTTGACAGTCAGCGGCTCACTAGAACTTGGTAAGGGCTCGTTTGTGAAAGGTGATGTAAAAGCTGAGAATGCCATCATAGGATCACGTACAGAAATTACTGGCAGTATAGAAGTTGTAAATGATCTGACATTGCTTGATGATGTCATTGTTGCAAAATCTGCAACCTGCGGAGGAGAGCTGCTTGTGCGTCCGGGGTGTTCAATCGCGTTTGCAAAGGCTGACAGCACTCTTGAACTAATAGGAAAAGTAAATATCAAGGAGATTGAAACGGGTACAAAAGTAATTGTGCGCTCGGACTGATGTGCACATAATTTTTTTTGTTCTATTTTTCTCTTTCTTTTGCCAGCAATTTCAATACATGGTTTCGCAACTCATTTGACTCAGGAGCTGTGCGGTCACGTAAATGTGGAAGGTCAACATCGATTATATCTACGATCTTTCCAGGGCGTGCACTCATAACAACAATTCGATCTGCAAGAAACACGGCTTCGTCCATACTGTGTGTTACAAACAGGATCGTGATATTATTTTTTCTCCATATCTCAAGAAGCTCATGCTGCAAAATGTTCCGTGTCTGGGCATCAAGCGCTCCGAAGGGTTCATCCATAATAAGTACCTTCGGATCGTTTGCAAGCGCACGGGCGATAGCAACTCTTTGGCGCATTCCACCGGACAGTTCGTAAGGATAACTGTTCTTGAACTGCTCAAGACCAACAAGTCCGAGATATTTTTCTGCAATCTTGAGTGATTCATTCTTATTTTTGCCCTGCATCTGTGGTCCAAATGCGATATTGTCGATAACTGTTCTCCATGGAAAAAGCGAATATTCCTGAAATACCATGCCTCGCTTTGCATCAGGAACAGATATTTTCGTGCCGTCGAGCAAGATCTCGCCAGATGTGGGTGTATCAAGTCCGGCAATGATGCGCAGTAGTGTGGTCTTGCCGCAACCTGATGGTCCAATGAAACATACAAACTCCTTGTCTTTTATCTCAAGAGTTATATCGCTAAGTGCAATGGTTGGTGCCCCGTTTCCTTTATAAAATGTTCGTGAAACATTGTTCACAGTTAGTCTGCCCATTTACATCACGATTCCCAAACGCCATTTAAGCAAGCGATCATCTACATAGTACCGAAATACCCTGTCAATCAAAAGTCCAAGAAAACCCAGCAAAAGCATGTACACAAGTACAAAATCCATCTGATGCAAGTGATAATGCCACCATATCTTATATCCAAGACCGTTGTTGCTGACCCCAAACATCTCTGCTGCAACAAGACACATCCAGCCTACACCCATAGCGATCCGTATCCCTGCCGCAATGGAAGGCAGTGCAGATGGAAGTGCTACATATCGTATGAGGTTTTGGTCACGCATACATCCCAATACCTTTGCAGCTTCTACATACACAACAGGTACACTTTTAAATCCCGTATATGTGTTGATTATGATGGGAAACACAGCACCAATAAAAACCACAAAACCGGCTGATTGATGTGTAAGCCCAAACCATATTATTGCAAAAGGGATCCATGCAAGCGGCGGGATGGGGCGTAGAATTTCGATCACCGGATCAAAAATATGATTTGCACCCTTAAACCAGCCCATTATTATGCCAATCGGAAGTCCGATAACAAATGCCAAGAACATTCCGATTAAAAAATGAAGTAAACTTACAGATATATCAGTATATAATGCGCCGTTTTTTATGACTTTTAAAAATGATAACACAACATCAATAAAACTTGGCAGAAATAATTTGTTCTTAACAAGCAAATCTGCTACAAGCTGCCACATCACAATTACAGTCAAAAGCGATATTGCCTCAAGCTCCCTATTGTGTATTGCGTTCTTGATATTGATTTTCATATATCCTCCGGAATGTGAGAGGCAGATGCCTCCCTTATCCGGAACTAACTATGCTCTGTTTGTTAATGTATGTTACCTTTCTTAAATTGTCAAAGACTTATCCCATTACTGCTTCAAAGAAACTCAGGTCAAATATGTCTTCTTGTTTAAGTGGTTTGTCTATGTATCCCAAATCGTATTGTACTGTGGTATAGCCAACTGTGGAATCAACTATCTGATTTGGGTCTGATATCCAGACACCATCCCAATCAGTGAGAGACTTATCTACATTTTCAACATCCCAGTCGGTTTTTGCAGCAAATATTTCACTTGCCTCATCAATATTGTCTTTGTTGTATTCTGTTGCTTTTATGTGAGTTCTTACTATCTGCTCAACCATATCAGGGTTTTCTCTTATGAGTTTACCACTGACTACGAGAACACAGCATGCATGGTTCGGGGACATTTCACCCGATGCCATGACTGAAACTCCATTGCCTTCACTTTCAATAATCGTAGGTGCCGGATGCGGTAGGAATACAGCATCAACCTGACCTGCTGAAATAGCGGTTATTGCATCGCCTGGACCCATTGCATGTATATCAAGATCTACCTCAGGATTAATGTTGTTTTCTTCAAGCCAACTTCTCAAAAGTGTATCCTGAATGGTGCCTGCAGGGAATGTTGCGATTTTTAAACCTTTAAGATCTTGTGGACCTGTATAATTAATTTCAGGTCGAACTACAAGATTTGAGCCTTGTGTCTGCACACCTGCAACAATCTTTGCATCCAGTCCACTGCTAAGAGCGGATATTACGGGAGCTGCGCCCACGTAAGCGATGTCAAGATCACCTGCAAGCATTGAATGCATCTCCGGTGTGCCTGTTGGGAATTCATGTTCATTTATTCCTTCTATGCCAAAAGGTGCGAGGTCTTCAGCCCACCAACCTTTTTCCATCGCGGTCATGTGTGCGATCTGGTGTGTGCTTGGCTGGTAACCGATGTTAAGTTCGGTAATCTGTTCTTCTTTAGGAGCAGTGCATCCGGATACAAATGCCGCTGCCAATATCATAATTGTGATGAATATTGTTGCTTTTGTTCTAATCATTCTGTCACCTCAACTGTAAAATGAATAATAGATTATTGTACATTCGTTGGATAACCACATATATAAATTATCTGAAATCAACTGATTATATCCTAAAAGTATTAATATGTTGGAATATATGTCCTGTTTTGGATAAAACTGTGTTGATTTCAAATTATAACTTTACGAGAGGTTTAAAAATGAGTATTGTTGAAAAAATAATTGCTTCTGTATTTGAATCGGATGATGCATTCCAAACAATGCTTTCAAAGGCTATCAAGGATGACTTGAATATTACTGTAATTGATTTTTCCGAGCAGGCAAAAATCCCTCCAAGTACTATGTACAAGATTCTGTCCGGGAATCGAGAACCCAACATGAAAACTCTGCGCCAGATCATAAAAACGATACGAAAACTGGAAGGGTCTGAACATGGCGATTTTATTGCAGTGATTGCCGCCCGCCCTGTGCTAGATAGTATTAGTGAAACTAAAAGAAAGGTCGGCGGCACGCTTTTAACTATACGGGAATATTCCGCCACTTCTATTGAGGAAGCGATCATTGCAGCTGTGCGCGCCGAGCGGGAGGGTGCAAAAGCACTTGTGTGCGCTCCGATTGTCAGTCCTACGGTCGAGAAAATATTGCGGATACCTGTTGCCACTATTATGCCAAAGAACAGTATGGTGGAAGCGATCGAACTTGCGGCGCGGAAGATTGGTTGAACAGGATTAACAAGATGGACGGGATTTTGAATGGCTCGCCCATCACGTAAAATTTACCAGTTCAATGTTGAAGATTTCCAAAAAAAAGTTGATTATGACAACGGAACTTCTTTATCTTCCAAATATAGTTACAAGGCTTCTTCAACTGTTTTTCCCTGACTTGCTATATCCAGATCAGGAAACCATGATACATGCCAGTCGTCTTCTTTATGCACGATTGTAGTATATTTTTGCGTCAGTTCCATGTTAAAAAATATGTTATGTATGTGCTAAAACATTGTTGACACTTAGTCATTCAATGCTTATTAATTCTTGAATTGCATTAATGATTTCGTGGCTTTTTTCTTTTTTTAGCATTCCATGTTTACTTTCGATTAAATTCTTATCAACTTTAAGGATTGTATCATATCGAATTTTGTTTTGTTTTGTAAATTTTTTCCCACTTTCAATATCTGTATTATCAATTGTAATACAATAATTTTTTCGGTTTTTACTGCTGGTTATAGCGCAACAAAGAACATCCAAATTTGTTTTATTGTATGAATTGTTTGACACTATTAATCCAGGTCTAATTTTAGAATCAGATGAATCTGAAAAAGTAAACTTCAGCCAAACAATTTCACGTTGATCAACACTAAAACTAGAGGGTGTCATCTTCTTCATCCCATATTTCATTTATGGCAGAATGCGAAAATATGAAATTATGTACCCCTTCGACAGATTTTTTCGACAAATCGTTTTCAATCTTTCCAATTCGCTCTTTTAGGAATTGATTATCTTTTTTTAAGGTTTCAAATTCTTTAACTAAAACAATTGGATCAAAAAATGTTCCTTTTTTGTGTTGCTCTTTTTCAATTATAAAACCTTGGCACACCTTTTTAAGATTTAGAGTAAAATCTGTACTTGGTTTAATTTTACCATAAAATCCGAATTCTGGCATATGACAATCTGAAAAATTCGGTATACCAATGTTATTCGGATTAATCATCCGTGCACCCCTCGTAATATTGTATGATATTTTTTATCACTTTATCGAGTGTTTCTGGTTTGGTAGCGTCTACATTTAAGATATTTTTGTCTGCATTATCTTTACTTGTATGAAACAGTGTAATGGTTTCTCCACCACTGTCATCGTCTAAAGCCATTAGTTGAACTGAAATGTAATGTGGGTTCCTTCCTATAGCTTTTTCGATAGTGCCCAGAAAACCATTATCAAAAATATTTCTAAGATTTAGTCCTTCTATTTGAACTTGAGTAGGCTTAGGCGTTTCTATTGTCATATCCTCACCATATTAATCATTGTTAATAGAATATATGTTTTTATAGTAAATATGGAACATATTCAACCATATTGTCTTTTCTTATTTTATCCCAATTGCATGCTATTAGCGATAAATAATATATAATTATCTATACTCTCGAACCTTTTATATTTTCTTATGGCATCGAATTGAGTTAATAATTAATAAATGTTTATATTGTTCAGGAATTGCAAGAAGTTGAAGGGAAGATGTATCCGTCACTTAATTCAATCCCTCTAACTCATTGTGCTGCGTTTTTTTAAATTTCCTCGAATATTTGGAAAAAATGAGCCTATCGAATGGATTCGATAAACTCAGCCACTTTTGTTGAAACCATTTCCACAGTCCAGCCGCCGGCTGTGAACATGTATCCAACTGCTACTGCTGCGAATACACCGAGTATTCCAAGAACATAGAAAGCTACTCCGCCTGATTTCTCCAGCACTTCAAAAGTGCCTGACAGACCATTTGCCTCTACCAGATATGTGCCTGGCTCGTCTTTGGCAACCGTAAATTCAATGGTTGTGGATTCATCCACAGCGAGTGTTACAGTCTTGGATTCAGTGAGGTTTCCATTTATCATTAGGTCAACATTGTAATCACCTTCTGCCTTTCCGTTGTTTGATGCATTAAGTGTGATCGTGACATCCTTGCCCAGCTTAACCTCAAGAGGCGACATAACAAGATTTGAGAACTCGAACTTTGCTTCAAGTGCATGAACCTCAAGGTTGAGTTCAGCATCCAGAAGACCTGTTTTGGTTGCAATTATCTTGTGCATACCGGTTTCTTTCACAGTGTATGAGAGAGTACCATCAGATGATGTCGTACCAAGTGATTTTCCATCATAGGATACATCAACACCCTCTATAACTTCGCCGCCAATTGACTTGATTGTTGAGATTGACAACTGGTTTCCTTCATAAACAACGTCAGGTGAGACTTCAATGCTCATCTTCTTTGTTTCATCCAATGGAGATATGATCTCTACCTGACCACTTGCAGATACATAACCGTCCTTTTCGACTGTGACTGTATATGTTCCCGACAGTGCAGGCTTGTATGTTAAAGTTCCATCATTCGAGGTCTTGCCAACGTTGTCATCATCGAATTTGACCACTACATCACTTACTGTTGCACCGCGTGAGGTTACTATTATGGAGACAGGATCTCCCTGTTTCACAGATGTCGGCATGCTGATATCAAGTGAATCCAGAGGCGCGGTTGAGATCTCTACGTATGGGTAGTACCTGACATTTGAAGAATCGTCTGCTACTTTGAACAGGATGTCGCCCATTATTGGGATTGAGTCACCTTTTGAGAGTGAGATTGAATTGTCATTCATCATCACAATTTCGCCGGATGTTGAGGTGACTTTCATCTTTCCGTATGTGTCACCATCCTCGACAGTGATGTACTGATCCGATATCTGGAATATTCCGTCTACAAATATTGCACTGCTCTCTTGTCCCTGAAATATCTGGTCAAAATGAACAGCAATTATCGGCACATCATCGGACGAGCCAAGATCTTTCTCATACACATATGTGCCACCAGCTGTAACAATACTCATATCCCCTATTTCTGAACCGTCCTTTGAAAGAGACACTGCGACCTTGTCTCCATTCTTATCAACTTCGATTATGTT
>DQIO01000233.1 GCA_020793555.1 Methanosarcinaceae archaeon
ACTTTCCAGAGGTATATTTTGAGAACAAATCTTTTTCCTAAACATTGAATAATGTCGAATGATCGTGGTTTTCTGAATTATAAAACAAATGATTCGGAAAGTGAGTTATCGAAACCAGCTATACAAATACTAATTTTAAAACAACTAAATGACAGTTGAGTTAACAACAAGATACCCTCAAAAACAGGGAAACTATTGCCATTTAGTAAATCCAATTACCAAATGAGTGTATACTTTAAACATGAATGATTATGTACAAAAATACAAGTACAGTGGTAAAATATCATCAATAGTTTTAAATATTCCTCAACCCATATAAAATTGAGGGAGAGATTATGGCGTGTAACAAATCAACAGTATTCAGGATTTTTATATTGGCATCGATACTGCTTGCATTCACTTTATCAAGCGGATGCCTTCGAAGTTTTGAAGAGGAAAGCCGTCTTAGAATTACGAACATGGACATTTCTGCAAAAGAAGTAAAAAGTGCTTTCGTAGATATTGATGTCACAACTTATGTTGAAAACTTCCATGGAGATTCGAGCAAGAACACATCGCTCCTGCTGAAAGCGTTTAGCACAAGAACCGGTTTGCTTGAGGTGCAGACGCAGGACGATATCGGTATAATTGACAAGGGTGATACTGTAACCATTACCCAATCGCTTAAACTGCAAAAAGAAGGCGGATACCGGATCGTTGCTGTTCTGTTTGAAGAAGACAAGAAAAAGAATACCGGGGAAATTACAATTTATAGTTTAGAGAACCTGCCGGCAGATGTTCAGGATATCGGGATTGAGGTTGCCGAAATGGATTTCCTTGTGCGCGAAGTCGATGGCGGCAGGGTCGTGATACAAAGTGACTTGTATCTCACAAATGAAGGCACCGATACAAGTGGTGATTACCAGATGCTTATCAAGGCACGGGAGATGGATGCACGCCTGCTTGCCGATAAGGAATGGATGCAGACCGGTTCGATCAAGCCCGAAACTACCGTGATAAGAAGTTTGAACCTGACAGTTCCAAATCACTACAACTACGTTGTTGAGGTATTGATATGGAACAATGATACCATTGTCAAACGCGGGGAGGATTATGTACAACTCAAACCACAAATGACGGTTGATGTTGGAACACAAGTCGAGACAAAACACATCGAAACAAGTGATTTTATCATACCTGAAGAAGCAAGGAATGAGGTTTGGTATGATGGGGATGCCCCAATGGAAGAGGAACCCGGATTTGGGATATTGTTAGGCATTGTCGCGATATTATCAGTAGTACTGATACAAAGGAGGAGAGAGAAATGAACGATACGACCGGTACAAAACCCACAATGGAGGGACACTTCAAACAGGGAGTGTTCATCATTGCCATGTTATTGTTATTCGTAGCCACATTCCAGCTTTACTTTTCAATGGAAAGTATAATCAGGACATGGCTTGAGTATGAGTATGTCTCGATCTTCAAGGCATTCTACAATCTTGGCGTAATATTAATCTGTGTTTACCTGCTCAAATCGTATATTGTCAAAAGATAGGAGCTGCTGGCTCCTATTACTCAACATTTGCATTATTGATAGTATATTGATGTGGCAGATAGTTGAACCAAATATACAATTTCATATAGCATCCAGAGCACTAAATAGTTTGGAAACATGAGCATAAGACCTGAATTACTGGCTCCGGCAGGAGATATGGAGTCCCTGATAGCAGCCGTAGAGAATGGTGCTGATGCAGTCTATTTTGGAACTGATATGTTCAGTGCAAGAGGGTTTGCCGATAATTTCACGGTCAACAGTATAATGGATGCCATTGACCATGCACATATGTACGGTGTCAAGGCATACGTAACTGTAAACACCCTCATAAAAGACAGTGAGATGGATAAAGCCATCAATCTCCTTTATTACCTAAACGAGTATGGTGCAGATGCAGTTATCGTACAGGATATTGGACTGCTGTCAAAGATACGTGAACTTTCTCTTAATCTTCCTGTTCATGCCAGTACCCAGATGACGACACACAATAGCGAAGGAGTAAAATTTCTTGAGGAATTGGGTGTAAAAAGAGTTGTACTTGCAAGGGAAATGTCGCTTGATGATATTCTTGAGATAAAACGGAATATTAAAAATAACACCAATACCAGCATTGAGATCGAGACATTCATACACGGTGCGCTGTGTATGTCATATTCGGGGCAGTGTCTTTTTAGCAGTATTATCGGGGGGCGGAGTGGAAATCGCGGCTACTGTGCCCAGCCCTGCCGTAAAAAGTATGAATTACGTAAAAACGGACATATCGTAAAAACAGATGGAAAATACCTGTTAAGTCCAAAAGACCTGAACACGACCGAAATATTGCCACAGCTCATTGATGCCGGCATTGATTCTTTCAAGATAGAAGGTCGCATGAAACGACCCGAATATGTTGCAGGCGTTGTCAGGATATACTGCAATCTGATCGACCGGTATGTGGAAGACCCTTCAGGATATTTTGTTACAAAGGACGAATCGATGCGCCTTGCACAGTTGTTTAATCGGGGTTTTACCTCTTCATACTTGTTGGGAACCCCTCGCACCGATCTGATGAGCCGAAAACGACCATACAATCGAGGAATACCTATTGGGACTGTTGTCGGATATGATCGCAAGTCCACACGCATGCGCGTGGATATTTTTGGGGAACTCAACACGGGTGATGGGATTGGAATCGGGGATGGCGCGGTTGATACTGGAGAGGTCGTCTACCGCATGTATGAAGATGGCAGGACAATAAACCGTGCAGAAGCAGGTATGGTTGTCGATATACCATTTGATACACATATGCGCGCAGGCAGTATTGTTTACAAAACGCTTGACAAAACATTGATGGAATCGTTACAAAAAACATTTAGGTCACATGTCCCACTCCGAAAGGTACCTGTTACTATTATCGCAAAAGCTGCTTTGGGGGAACCATTTAAGTTGGAAGTCAAAGACGTCGATTTAAATATGGTGCATCTTGAGTCCGAATATGTGGTTGAGCGAGCAACCAAAAAACCCACGACAAAAACTCAAATTATTCAGCAATTAACAAAACTTGGAAACACTGTTTTTGATGTGTTCACCATCAATGCGAGTGTCGAGGATGATATATTTATCCCGATAAGTCTGTTAAACGATATCAGAAAAGATGCAATCTCCCGTCTCAATGAAGCGCGGGTAGCACAATGGAGGCGTAGTGCACATGCTGCCTACGTTCCTACATTTTCATTACCGGAATCTGAGTGCGGCGAGGCTGGCGTTCCAGTAAAACCTTTGATCGCTGTTAGTATTGATACTTTGGAAGGTGTGCAAAAAGCTATTTCCGGTGGTGCAGACGTTATATATTTCAGTGTGGCATATCAGCGAAATGATGGAAATATTGACTATAAATCTGTCATTGAGTATGTGCATAAAGCAGGACGACAGATATATTTCGATACACCAAAGATTATAAAAGACAACAAGATGAATGTGATCGAAGATATTTTCCAGATGGCAAAAACGCTTGGTTCTGATGGGGTTATGGTATCAAATGCGGCTACGTTTTTGCATGCAAAGAAAATGGGACTTAGGATCATTGTGGATAGTCCCTTTAACGTATTTAACCACAGTTCACTTGATTTTTGGATTGGGCAGGGTGCACGTATGGTTATGCTCTCGCCTGAATTGACACTTGATGAGATAGGGCTGATAGCTCCACTTGGTGCAACCGAATGTATCGTGCACGGAAGGCTGGAACTTATGGAATCCGAACATTGTATTGTTGGTGGGATGTATGAAGGTGTTTGCCCTATGCCGTGTAAGGAAAATGAGTTTGAGCTTGTGGATGAGAAAAGATACACGTTCCCAATCAAGATGGACAGTGATTGCAGGATGCATGTCCTGAATTCAAAAATGCTTTGTATGCTTGACGATATTCCAAAAATCATTGAAGCCGGTGTTTCAAGCATTAGGATCGATGCAAGAACAATTGATAAATTGGATGTTGAAACAATTGTACGTTCGTACAGGGATGCTATTGATGAGTGTTTTGGAAAGAGCGGAAAGAGTATTGCGACATGCAAAAGCCTGCCTGGAGAATACACCAAAGGTCATTATTTCAGAGGAGTAACATGAAAGTCTTTCTTTCCGGGTCCATTCGTGGCGGGCGGAAGATGCTTCCTACATACCAGCATATCTGTAAGTTTTTGAGAAGCAAGGGAGCAGATGTAATGAGCTGGCATGTGGCTGATTCTGAACTTGAGGGGAAGGAATCAAAGATGAGTGAGCAGCAGATATATGACCGCGATATAGGGTTGCTTAAGATGAGTGATTGCCTTATAGCCGAGGTTACAATTCCCTCGATTGGTGTTGGTTATGAGATATGCAGGGGGTTGGGAATGGGATTGCCTGTCCTGTGTGTTCACAAACCGGATGCAAATGTTTCTGCAATGTTGCTTGGAAATTCGTACAGGGATATGAGTGTTGAAGAATACACTAATGATGAGCAACTTGAAAATATCATTTCAGGTTTCGTTGGTTCTGTAAAAAAAATTAAATTCCGCAGCAATGATTAAATACTCTCGATTTTAATATTAATGTGATTAATATGATGGAAATGCCAGAAATGTGGGTCTTTGTGTTTGCAATCATCGCAGCACTAATCCTCTATAAGTTGTTAAAAACGGTCAAGAAAATGATAATCAATACCATTGTAGGTCTTGTTATCCTTGTCGTGGGAAATGTTGTGCTTGGACTTGGGATCGCATATAGTTGGATCGTGATACTGACATGCGCATTGTCGGGCGCATTCGGGGCGATCTTAATTCTACTGCTAAAGTATCTTAATATTGCGTTCTAACGCAATCGAGCAATCCCTTTTACCATATGTCGGGGGTATGATTTTCCCCTGAATATTTTTTCTGATCTGACGTCTTCCAGTTTTATTATTTCAAAATTCTCCAGAAGAGATTCTACTTCTTCTATCGTAAAATAATGGTATATGAGTCCGCTCTTGCGCAGGAAGGTGTGAGTTTCGATCTCTGTTCCGCCGTATCTCATATCACTTACTCCGAACGCTTCAAAGAACAGGAATCCACCCGGGGAGAGCACTCGCTTGAATTCGTTCACTGCCTCGCGCCTGTCGTCTGCAAAAAGATGTTGTAAAACACCATAACAGACGATGCCGTCAAAGGAATTGTTATCAAAAGGAAGTGATTTGACACTTGAAACCAAGTGTTCGCTATGTTGTCCGCTCTTCTCAAGATATGTTCTGGAAGCCACAAGTGCTGTTTTGGAGATGTCAATTCCAACTGTCCGATACATGCGGGACAGTGGGAGAAGATGCCTGCCAGTGCCGCATCCTGCATCAAGTACACAGATGCCCTGTGGCAGATAGTCACGCACAGCCTGAATCGACCTTGGTCCGCCCCATGTCACATGGGTGTATTCCTGTTCCCATGCGGACACTTGCGATTTTGGAGTGGGGCGTGTGGTCATTGGACAGGTTATGGTTGATATGTTGATGCGTCCTTGAAACGCTTGATCAGGAAATCCTTTTCCAGGGATGAGAGGAACCAACCAGCTTTTGGACCTGACTGCTGTCCAAGGACTGAGATGTAGATGGCTTTGAACATATCCTTTGGATTCACTTCCAGCTCATCCGCCCCAATTCCCAGTGACTTTGCAATGGCGGAATGAATGTCGCTTCCTTCGTTCTTTGCAGAGTACACAAGGTTATGATAATCCTCACCTGTAAGTTCCCCGCTCTGATCAATGATATCCGAGAATGCACCAAGGAATGCCTTTTGCATGTCCGAGAGCGTGGCGGTATGGACAGGAACATCATCCTGCACACTGAACTTTACCATCGAAGGTGCATACATCTCAAGCCAGTTGCCTACGTTCCCTGTGAGTTCCAGTATACATTTTTCGTTATCGGTGTTGTAACCTGCACGCGCAACGATGTTCGTGATCCGGGCAATATCCCCGCGTGCAACCTGATGGATAGTGACCATGTGCTTGAATGGAATATCCGTGTGGCAGATCCCGCTTGCGTGGGAGAGTTTAGTGACTGTGTCATCATATTCTGTCGGCTCTGCCTTGTAGTGCAACCTTTCGTACTCATCAACAAGCGTAAGAAGAGGTAGTGCAGGGTCGAACTGGATATGTTTTTCAGGCTTTGTCCTGATGATGAGAAAACGCAATACTTCAGGAGGTACCACTTTAAGCATATCGGATATTGAGACCACTACGCCGGTTGAGGACGACATTGCGCCTTTCTTTCCTAGCATGATCCATTCATATACGATCGGGTGGGGTGCTTCGTAGCCGTATATCTCTTTTGAGATTCTCTTTCCGGTATCATACGAACCGCCTCTGGATGCATGGTCTTTACCGAACGGCTCGACTGAAACGCCTAAAATTCCCCATCTTGCAGGCCAATCCACGCGCCATGTGAGTTTTCCGCCGCCTGTCATCGAGACCGTGCCTGAATTCCCGCATGAGCACGTATAATCCACAGTCTCGGCATCAACATCGAATCCAGTCACTTTTGTGGTGTTTATCTTGCCGCACTCGCTGCAGATCGGATTGAATGGACTCCAGTCATCCGCTGTGGTTTTATGGGTCACTTCATCAATGATGGTGGCGATCTCGTCGCGTTTTATGAGTGCTGTTTTTATTGCTTCTGTGTATGCACCGCTCTTGTATAGATCATCGGCAAGATAGACCTTCGGATGAATGCCTAACTTTTCAAGTGCTACAAGGAAGGGTTTCAGGAAATGGTCTGCGTAGTTCTTGCATTCACCGCAAGGACATGGAACTTCGGAAAGCGGTTTTCCGACATGTTCTGCATAACTTTCAGGCAGGAACGGGTAAACTTTTCGAAGGGGATCAAAGGTATCTGCTATGTATATCAGTTCAGCGCCTGCGCCTTTGTCAAGCAGTGCCCGAAAGGCTGCATCGGCAGTTACGACTTCCCGCATGTTGCCTATGTGAATGTGACCGGATGGAGTAATGCCGGTTGCTACAAGGTGATCGTTTCCAAGTTGTAGTGCCTCGTCTGCAACAACATCTGCCCAGTGTGTGATTTGTGCCATTGTTTTCACCAAAATTTTGTGATGTACATAATCTATAGGATTATGTACTCCGAGTAAATCCGAGCATAGCGAGGATTTTCTCGATTGGAATGTGTTAGTTTTAGGACTTAGATTGCTGATACAATATTATAACCTTTGGTTCGCATATTTGGTTCATATGGCACGCTACAAGTAATTGGCCGCAGAGGGGCGCAGAGTTGTCCATATTTAGATTCTCTGCGCCCTCGCGTCCTCCGTGAAAAGTTGTTCCATTCACACTATAATCACTGGATTTACTATACTCAAAAATGACCGATTGGTTTCTACACAGTGCCATCAGCGCACCGACTTAGGAACACACACAAATTGTACGTACATGCGGGTGCCGATGTTAAAAAGAAAGTCACAGCAATTGACCTAAACTAAAGAAAACGGAGCATCCGTTTCCGCCGCAGGCGGCGGATTCCACTGCCACCAAACCCACAACAACTCACAACCCCAAATACAACAATGCAATTCTCATATCTGCAAATATGACGCCGCATAAAAACCGTTTTCATTGGTGTTCGATTAAGGATTTTTATTGGCTTGTTGCTAATGTTTTTAGATAAAAGCAACCCTGATCACATTTTTAATAAAAATACGAAGTTGATATATGTTATTGGTTTTATCATTCGATATTTTTAGATATGTTCAATGGGTGTATGCTATTTATCACGATTTGTCTCTTAACCACACACTGATGAAACCGCTTTGTATTTTGCGTTCATGGTGTAGAAACGTGCCGCGCTTTTGCGCGGTCGCGTCGTTTTTTGCATATGTCTTAACTCCTTCTGTTCCGCGACATTGTGTTGTTGACATGACACTAGTAAATTATGATGAAGTTCATATTATAGTGCCTTGACTTAGTGAATGTGGTGATTCAGCATAAATTCAAATAAACTCATACGAGTGACAGCAACATCTCAATAGTATCCCGAACATCATCCTGTTCCATTCTACCATATTTTTCAATCGCATCAAGGTTATCAGGAATACTTTCCAGGCACCTTTTTAAGAAAACTGAACTTGCTGAGATTTTCACCAAGAAGATTAATATCGATCTCATTCCCCCCGTGCGCAGGGTCAATTAGTGCGATGATGTCTGCGTAGTCCTTTACAAGCTTTCCCCTTTCCCATTCCATATCTTCAGCGGTCTCGTTCTTTATTCGATATGAACGATCCCATTCCGCTTTTAACTTGAGCAATAAAAGCATGCCTCTTGTTGGAACTAAAGCAGAAATTCCGCCCCTTATTTCCTTTATTGTTGTTTGCTCCTGCGGAATGTCAAAATCTAAATAATCCCCTCTGCCCTCAAATTGCATCCCGTCGCGTGAGATGAAGTCTATTATTAAGTCACCACGTGTGGTTGGTTTCATGACCGTATTGAATTTTTCATATATTTGATGTGATCCATATCCACGTTTTGTCTTTAAAATGTATTTTAGTTTGTTTTTCATACGACTGTTGGCCTTACATCAGTATCTCCTGCGACAGGAGCTGCACAAATAGCCAGCAGTAATAAAACTGCGACTATTCCGGGGAATGGGTGGTT
>DQIO01000232.1 GCA_020793555.1 Methanosarcinaceae archaeon
GTTTCGATTCGTATAGATTTGAATTTTACACTAAAAATATCAGCTATACAAATACAAGATTGTTTAGAATATATAAGAAATGTGTTTTCATTTTCATGCTCAGGGATATCATCGAGGGTAATGAATCTTTATGGCTTATAATTGGATTATGGAACAGTGCCAAAGTTTCTTAAGCATAAGTATTAACCTGCTGCTCCCGAATTCCATTCCGAGGTCAGTGACGAACTATAATTGCATATCTTAAGGGCTTTGTTTTAAAAATCGAAATATATCCCGATTTTATAAACAGATTCCTGACTTTTTACACAGGATGTACTTTATACACAAAGCCGGTTAAATACTAACCCAAAAAAGTGAAAGAGGGAATTGCGCATTAAAATTTTGACGCCGTTCCCAAATCTATCTTCAAATAGTGTAAAACTAAATTTTGATCTTACACTTACACTCACAGAATGATCTCAATATCGAGTTCTTCTGCCAGTTCCTTATACCTGTTCCTTATAGTGACTTCCGTAACACCGGCAACATCTGCGACCTCGCGCTGTGTCCTGCGTTCACCGCAGAGAATTGATGCGATATATATTGCAGCAGCCGCAACACCGGTTGGTCCGCGTCCGCTTGTCAGTTCCTTTTCAGATGCCTGCCTAAGGATCTCAACACTCTTTGACTGTACCTCGCCTTTGAGAGTAAGTCCTGAACAGAACCTTGGCACGTAATCTATCGGGGATGTAGGCATGAGTTTAAGGGACAATTCCCTTGAGATAAAGCGGTATGTTCTGCCGATCTCTTTCCTGCTGACCCTTGAAACTTCTCCTATCTCATCAAGTGTTCTTGGAACACTACACTGACGACATGCTGCGTACAATGCTGCAGCAGCAACTCCTTCAATGCTTCGCCCACGGATAAGGTTCTTGTCAACGGCTTTTCGATAAACGACAGCCGCAGTTTCACGAACAGTTCTTGGTAGACCAAGCGCGGATGCCATACGATCGAGTTCTGAAAGCGCAAAAGCCAAGTTTCGCTCTGTTGCATTGCTAACACGTATCCTACGCTGCCATTTTCTCAAACGATACAACTGCGCACGGTTCTTTGATGATATTGACTTGCCGTATGAATCACGGTTCCGCCAATCGATCATTGTGGATAGACCCTTGTCGTGAATGGTATACGTCATTGGTGCACCCACACGGGAACGCTTCATGCGTTGGTCATGGTCAAATGCACGCCATTCCGGTCCCTGGTCAACAAACTCCGCGTCCACAACAAGACCACAATCCGCACAAACAAGTTCAGCACGCCCATAGTCATGTTCAAGATTACGGCTCCCACATTCAGGACATTCAACCTTTGCTTTTACAACCTCTGCGGTTTTTTCTTGTTCTTTGCGTGCTTTGATCAATGCACGTTTTGTTTCACGCTCAGATGTATCTGCATATCGTACTCTCTCAACTTCAGCCATTGTATCGTCACCTTAATTTTATAAATATAAATATAATATACACTTTGATATAAATTTCAGCATTCATATAGCAAAGATTGCATCCTGATCCTAATAGGTTAATATATCGGACAAATCCGGTTACTAATTCAAATCATAGAACATAAACACGCTCATCTGCATGGATATTTTGTTTTGGATCTGCACCCTTTAACAATTTAACATAGATGTATGGGTGAGCCACAGGCCCAATTATGCCACTTATTTTTCCAATTTGTTTAACGGATTTGTTCAATACAACCGAATTTAGCTTAGGTACTTTTTTCACAGAATTGGATTTGGACAAATCCGGTTTGTCACCACGGATAATCAAACCCCGAGGTGCCGACATGTGTAAAACAGTTCCAAGTCTTTTCATTCATCCCTCTCGACTTAATCACATATAAATAGATATGAAAGTAAATATATGAGGGGGGCATTCTATATAAGAATTTCGCAATACCTTTAATATCCATTTTTACACATATATAGCATTATACGAAACATATCTAAAAAATACCATGATCGATGTTCATAATTTCCAGAATTTTAATTATGACAACATTAATCGCTGGTTAGACTTTCTTCCGCTTTGATCTGTTCTTCGTACACTCGATATGCTGCAACTAATGCACCCAGTAATATCGGTGCAGCGAAAAGTCCTGCCAATCCGCCTACAAAAGCACCGCCCAAAAATGCGAGCATCAATAAAAGTGGGTGTATGTGCGATTTTATGCTTGCAAAATATGGCTTTAAGACCAATTCAGGAGGTGCATATATCAGGAGTGACGCAACAGCAAAAAAGATAGCAGCACTTTGCAGTCCTGTGTCGAAGTAACGTAAAATTGAAAGTGGCAATATGACCATGTAGCCTGCAAACATCGGGATTATGGATGCTATGAATATAAGGGTTGCCAGTGCAAGTATGTGTGTAAAACCAAATGCATAGAATACAAACAGTGATGTTATACTGACAAAAAGTGCTGCGTATGCATTAGCAATAAAAACACCATTGAGTATCATATCAAGATGATATGAATATCTTTCAACAATGCTTTTCTGATGTTTTGGAGTCAACTCAATTATGGCATTATACAATCCATTCCCATCTGCAAGCAAGAAAAAGCATACTATTACTGATATCAAGAGATTTATAAAAAACATTGCTATGCTCTGTGCATATGAAACCACAGCTATTTTGCCAATAAGGGGTAGCAATGATGTTGAGACGTCCCATGTGATTTGCTGGAGTTGCTCATGAATACTATCCGGGATATTGATGTCCCTTATAAAGTCAAATATACCTCCGATCACTTGACCTTGATTGTTAATAATCCAGGTTACCTGGTTAATAATTTCAAGTATACCACTGCCAAGTATGATAATTACAGGTGCAACGATGAACATTGTTGCAACAAATGCCCCAATTTTCCGGTGCCCTTTGAACTTTAAATAGATCGGGCGAGAGATGTATGCGAAAACAAGTCCTAACACAATGCCATCCGCAAGTGGTAAAACAATAATGACTGCAATAACAAGAAGGATTGCAATGGCTATACTTATTGCAATCTTCCATTTGTAACGTATAAGTACGGAAATTCCATCAGGATCATTATTTACCATTGAACACCTGCTATCGATTTCACATTCAATTGAACTTTTAATATAATTAGGTCAACAGTATTAATAATTCACTATCTGGGCACATTGTCATTGCTATTCTTGATTATTCGTAGATTTTATCGCAGAATCCGGCATGAGCTTATCAAAATATTTGATAACCACACATGCTTCTGTACACTTTCCACATCTTGTGCATGATTCATTTATGTGCAACCCGTTTCCGTCACCTGTGTTATTATCATTGATACTTATCGCATTTACCGGACAAACTTTGACACATATCCCACACCTTGTACATTTGTTCACACGCATCAGTTGTTTGGCAGTATCTTTAAAGAGGGCAAGTGCTTCCTCTTTTGTGCCGGCGTTTGCCAATATGCTGCCTGTTGCAAACATGTTGATGCTACCATTATCAGCCTTTACCCGCAACATGCCGAGTTCTTCCGAATAAACATTTTTTCCAATGATATTCATCACATTTGCAGCATCGATTGGGGAGACTCCACGTATTATACCTTCAACCGAAAATCCTCCAGCCTTGCATGGTGATACACCTGATGTAACATGTATACTGAATACTTCTCCATCATTCTTTTTGACAGGAGTGATACCCACTCCAAGTTCCTTGGCAAGTTTCAACATTTTAGGGGGCAGTTCTTTCCAGCGCCAGAACCCGTGTTCTATGAAATCTTTTGACAATCCATGAGTCTGCGCCCACTCAAGCAGATAACTGTTCCACCGGTTGTACATCTGGGGGTGCAATTCCCCCATCCTCTTATATTCGGCAGACAAGGCTGCAGGGCACAGGTGGCACCCGACCCTTTCAAATCCCATGTCATAGAGGGGATTGTATGCCAGGCCGCGCCAGTGAATATATAGCCAGACTTCGATCGCCCTCCAATTTCGTATCGGGAATATATTGAGTTGATTTGGTACGAACGGGTTCAGCTCAGAAGCAGCAATACGGGCGCGGGAGAATGATTCGTGCTTTCGCTTCCCATCGATCGTAAGACAGACTGCGCCGTTGTTTGCACACTCTTCAATGACCGTGCTTGCAGGTGCGAGTTTGCATACCTTACAACACCACCTGAAATCCTTGGCAGGCGGGCCAAAGTTTTTCAAATTCTCCCAAAAAGCCTCACCTGCATTTGCTTCATGTAAGTCGATGTTGTTCTGTTTGCAGTAATTCCTTGCAAAGTCAATTGTTTCGGGGAATTCAAGACCTGTATTTATAAGGAATGCTTTGACATATCTTTTTTTGAGTGCACTTTGTGCAAGGTCAAGTACTACAAGACTATCTTTTCCGCCACTGAATGAAATATGTACCGGCAATTTTTGGTGTTGTTTTTGGTTTGCGATTCCTTTTATGGTGTTCATGGCGTTTTTGCCAAGTTGCCTGATATATGGCAGGTTGGCATCTATGACATCGCCCATATTCGGTATTTTAGGATTCATGACAGCAGGGTTGCTGTCGATCTTTTTGATTTTCAGGACAGCGCCTTGTGTAAAACTGAAATTGGCACTGTCGGTATATGCAGTCCCAAAACCTGTAAGATTTCCAGATACAACCAAAATGGGATCACCTTTTTTGATATCATCTGTGTAGCTTTCGATCAGGTCAAAACCGATGTTCTTTCCGCTCAAATGACGTTTTGATCTTTTTATCTCAACGGTTTTTTTGCCTGTATGGTTTAGTAGGATCTTTGCACCTTCAACCATGAGATCGAACTTATAATCCATTACGGACAGGTCAAAACGCAAAACCCCGAAATGCAGTCCATCTACTATGACCTCATCAGTTTTGTCATCGCCGGGGATTTTGTTCATCAGGACTATCCTTTCTCCGATCGGGTCGCAGCCGTATGACGATACTAATTGGTCGGCAAGTATTTTACGTTCAAATGGTGAACAGAAACGTATATCTGCGGGTTGTGAAAGGTGCAACTCGGTGCCTTTGTTGTTACAGTTAGAACATTGCGACTCAATCAGTGGAACATTACATTCATGACACCAGAATATGTAGTCCTTTTCATAAGAAATTGGGCGATTGGTGTATTTTTTAGGGCGCATGCGCTCTTGCGTTCTCACTGGATATTGTTGGTGAGTATTTTTCTTTCTTGTACCCGTTTTGATTTTTTTTGGTTGCATTTGAATAGAACAGTTAGCCCTATCTATAACTATAAAAATGGTTTGAGGTGGAATGTATTCAGCGTTTGTTGTTTGTCCATCCGATATTTAAGAGAGGAAACAACAATGTATAAAGGATTTTGATAGAAAAATGGTTCAAAAAGAATTATTTTTTCTTTTTGTTCGCTTTTGCAAGTTTTTTCTTTGCATCTTTGCTTCCGGTAGCAGCCAGTTTTTCAAGTCCTTCTAATTTCACTTTTTTCTTAGCGCTCTTTCTTTGTATATCCTTCTTAGACATTGCCATAGGAATGATACTTTAAGCCTATACTACTTATATTATTCTAAATATGTGATATCACTTTCCGCAGATATCTGAAATTATTCCAAGGGAAAAAGGTCATGAGTGGCTATAAATTGGTTGGCGCGTAGTCTCAATTCCATAGCGTGTCTGCATTCACATGTTTTCAAGATTGAAAAATACAAATCCCTTCTCACGCAGGTGTTTTTTATCTTTGATCTTATTTGTAACGAGCCCAAAATATTCCCGGCGGTTGCCATTGCTCAATTTCACAAAACTTGATTATCCTTTAAGTCTGTACGAATCAAGCATGGTCATGTACCCAAAACTCCCCATCAACAGTGATTTCCTTTTTCCATATTGGAACTTCATGTTTCACACGCTCGATCGCCTCACTCAAAACAGGGAACAACTGTGTCCTGTGGGATGATGCAACCACAATGTAAACAATATCTTCACCAGGCTCAACCCTGCCGGTCTTGTGATGGATTACAACATCTATGATCCCATCCTTCTGTTTAAGTTCGGTACATATCCGCTCGATACTCGCATCAGCCATTTCCTCATACTTCTCAAACTCAAGCACCTGTGTCTGCAGACCGTAGGTATATTCGCGCACAATGCCAGTAAATGTGCCTATCGCCCCTGCTTTACGAATCGCAGGATTCTTTTGCACTTTCTTTATCAAAAGTTTAAGCGTCACCCTGTCCGGCTGGGCGCGCGTAAGTACTACAAGTTCATCGATGTTCCAGTCCGATCTCTCTGGCAGTGTTGCCACCACATTTAACAGATCTGGCACATCTTCCATGTCACCCAAAATAATTTTGGGAAGGTCGCTCTCCTTGTACCCCTCAACAACCGCAAAATCCATGCCGCCATCGGCAAGCGCATCCAGCGCCCTGTCAAGAGACGGGTCGCGCGCGATCGTGACAAGTTCATCTTTAGTGACCCCGACAACCACATCGGCACCGGCATCAAAATGCTTGCCTGTATCTGTATCCTCTGGATTGAAACGATGGGGGGCCATGTGTTTTACAGTACCCACTGAACCGATACCTGAAAGCGCAGTAACTAATCTGGAAACAAGCGCTGTCTTGCCGGAATTCTTGTGCCCTACAACAGAAATTACTTTCATGCAGGGGATTTAATTATTCATAATATAAGTATGCAACGTAATGGAATGAGCATCAGGCACATGTTGTACAGCGCGCCGAAATTCAGTCACCCTGTGACTTTTCAACATCATCCAGAGTATTAACGTTAACAAATGTCTTAAGATTCGGATCATGTTGTCGTATCTCGTCCATATTCACAAACACAAGATCCTGCATTTTAAAAACAGGTGCCAATACGAACTTCTCATTGTGCAGGATGGCTTTTTTTGTCTCCACAACCATCGGCCGTGTACGATAAACTGCATGCATCGGTTCCAGATTTTCGTTCTCCCAAACCGGTATGGCAGCATCATGTCCCTCTGCACGTTTAAACAGTAATTCCACAACATCGTTATTGATGAATGGCATATCACACGCACCAACAAACACATACTCCCCATTTGCTACCTTAAGTCCCTCAAGTATGCCGGACAGTGGTCCAACATCCTGATATTTGTCCAGCACAACATCGTACCCCTGTGTATAGTCTTTCAACAATTCCTGTTGCTGCACATCCCTCACAGATATGATGATCTTATCTACCACTCCGTCAAGTGCATCCATCACATGTTTGAGTATGGTCTTGTCCCCTATGGTAAACAGGGCTTTTTCTTTAAATCCCATCCGCCTGCTACGGCCACCGGCAAGTATTAATGCAGATCTCATAATCATCTTTCGTTTATACGGAACGCAAATGTTATTAAAATTTGGTTTTATTTTGAATATACGATTAACAAAAAACAGGTAGGTCAAGTCCGTGGATGACGTTGATATCGTTCAAACAGCGACCGAATAAAGGAGAGTTCCTACTTCTTTGCGTTTTCCAACTTTTTGTACATCGTTGCAGGCGTGCTGTTTGGAGTTGTTACGAGTCTTGCCGTCGGCATGTATCCTGCGTGGAAGGCTGTGAATATGCGGCCGTTTGATGCGTTGCGGTATGGATGAAGTGTATCTCAAAACGCTAAAATTAAATGAAAATTAATAAAAAAAGTTGTTGGGCAGTGATATGTTAAACATATTTGCCCTTACTGTTAAAAATTTAATATCGTTTTGGTGGCCTATGACTTTGGAAGCATTCTCTGCAGTACACCGGTCTATCAGGATCGGGTACAAAAGGTACTTCAGTTTCCGCACCACAGTCGGCACATTTTGCTTTGTGCATCTCTCTAGGGCCTCCGAAGCTGCCTCCTCTTCTATCATCTCTCATATCTTTATCTCCTTTGTTCTTTTTAGTTTGTCTAAGCCAGAACTGCAATTGTGAATTTCTGCATGACTTGTTCAATCTTAATTTATTAGATCAATTAACTTAAAATAAATCATATAGATGGGTAAGTCCCATTCTATAATTAGTCAAATAAGCTAACTGTTATTGTATAAAACAGTTCATTTGTATATAAGCTCTTGGCATCTAATTCTATTTTTAAGCATTATGCTATTTTGTAGAATTACTCAAGGGTGTGGAGATACTGGCTGACAGGAGGGGAAAAATGGTTGAGGGGATGACAAGAGTTGAGGAGCAGGACAAAAACAAAGGGTATATGCTGGTGAAATTGATGAATCCATGCCGGATGAGATACATCAGGTGAAATTGATTGCCGACTTGACTGAAGAAGAGTATCGTGGATTTGAAGGCATGTGTGGTTTTGGTTTGAATGCTTATTGATGATTGACAATTGACCGCACCCTGAAAGGTAGCATCCAACAAATTGTTATATGATTAACCAGTAACTATTCAGCCATCCTTAAGACTCGTGTCTCGTCAACAATATAATGTCGCTAGACTAGAAGGGGGCGAGTAGATGCAAAAAACAGTGTGACCACACGCGCGCAGCGCGGCACGTTCCAACACTATTAACATGAAATATAAAATTGTTTTCAAGCAGTATCGTATTTGCCATAGCGTCA
>DQIO01000231.1 GCA_020793555.1 Methanosarcinaceae archaeon
CGTCATGCCGTATTTGTTTAGTAAGTTGGAATGCCTCGAAATATGGATTTTTTCGTTCTTCCATTAGAGTATTGACCAGTTGCTTATAAATAACTGGTCACTATACTGACCAAGCATATATAAATAACTGGTCACGAGACTGACCAAGCATATATAAAGAATCAGTCATAATACTGACTATTATGGAATTCACGAATATTTCACAGCAAAATCAGTGGTGGAAAGATTCTTCTGAGATACACAACGACCCAAAGATAAAGGATTTCGAAAATGCAAAAATTCAATGGGAGCCAAGGATCAAGCATTTCATAAAGTTTGACGCTGACAGGATATACACACTTCGCGGTCCCAGACAGGTGGGGAAAACTACTCTGGTAAAAAACCTGATAAAGGATCTGTTGATTGGCGGTAGTGATCCGAAAAGTGTTTTTTATTATACCTGTGACATGATAGATAATGAAAAGGAATTTGTAGAGCTCATAGACCTGTATCTTGACTGGGCTTCAGCATTTCAGTTAGACAGAAAATACCTGTTCCTTGACGAGATCTCAGCAGTCAAAAATTGGGAAAAAGGACTAAAATATCTGGTAGACACGGGTAAATTAAAAAATACAACAATCGTCCTTACAGGATCTCACGCCATAGATATCAAGTACAGTATTGAGAGATTACCCGGGAGAAGGGGGGAAGGTAGCGGGACATTAAACAAGATATTGGCACCAATGAAATTTGCCGAATTTGCGGAAACCGTAAACCCGGCAATAAATGCTCTATTCAGAAAACATTCCCTCTTAGATGGCAAGAGGAGGCAGGAGATTATTTTTGGTTTATTTGACAACAATATAGATCCTGTTTTAGATATATTGCGAATCCATCAGGCAGATTTAGACAGATTGCTTGAGCAGTATCTGATAACCGGTGGCATCCCTAGGTCGATCAATGAATTCTACAAACAAAATAGCATTAATGATAGCACGTATGAAATTTATATTCGCTCTCTAATTGGCGACCTTGCAAAATGGAAAATACTGGAAGCAACTACAAAAAAGATACTGAGAAGTGTTGCAAATAAACTTACCACTAACATTAGCTGGCAAAGTATCGTTAAGGATAGTGAT
Source organism: Methanosarcinaceae archaeon (assembly GCA_020793555.1). Taxonomy (GTDB): domain Archaea; phylum Halobacteriota; class Methanosarcinia; order Methanosarcinales; family Methanosarcinaceae; genus Methanovorans. The sequence continues at coordinate 1,119 of DQIO01000231.1, forward strand.
ATCGGTTCACATAACACAGTATCAAAATATATTGAAAATTTAGAGAATTCATTTGTATTAGACACATTATATCAAGTGGATATTACCAAAAAAGCATCTGATTCCAAAAAAGAAAAGAAAGTATACTTTCAGGATCCATTCATATTCCATTCATTTAGAACATGGGTTTCGGGACAGACAGACTATTTCAATTCAACCTTATCCTATCTTGAGAGCCCTGAAAATAAGAGCAAACTAATAGAGTCCATCGTTGAAAATCATCTCATCAGGTTAATGTATAATGTAAGTCCGAGTGATGTTTTTACATCGCAAGAGCATGTTTTTTACTGGAGAAAAAAGGATGGTAAAAAAGAAGTTGATTTTGTAATAAAAGACAAAAACGGCGATTTACTCCCAATTGAAGTGAAATATCAGAATCAGATAAATTCAAAAGACTATATTGGATTAAATGCTTTTAAAAAGGGAATCCTGATCTCAAAAAAAGATTTTAACACCACTGGAAATTATGTGACAATTCCTGTTTCTTTGTTTTTGTTTTTGGTATGATTTACCTTCACTACACTCACCACAAAACCGCGCCCTCACTTCTTCTGTATGCAGGACCTCCAGTGAAAATCCTGCTGGCCCCTTCGCTTTTTTTGTTATTCCATTAGTGTATTGACCATTTACTTATAATCAACTGGTCAATAGATTGACTAGATGCTTATAAACGACTGGTCAATTAAAATAATTAATTTGTATTAAATACCTAATATCAGGTATCTTGAACTCGTAAAACCGCCTACGCCATAACGTTGCGCCGGCTAAACAAATACATATTTTTCTATGTTTTGTATGTTTAAATCAAATCGTGGTAAGGACTTTCATTACCACAGTGTTGACATGGCAATGTCACTCCATACGTACATTTATTGCAGTTATCACAGTGCCATACTCTCCAATCTCTACATTCTCCACATATTTTACAATGCCATGTACAATCATCTTGGGCCACATCTTCCCAACAAAATGAATACCAGTACTCAGTACCACATTCATTGCATTCATAACCATTTAACAGATCTTTCAACTTGACGGACTCACAGCCGCATGGTAACTCATGTTCCTCATTTAATTCGTCTTGTGACAATTTTTTAACAATATTGATATTTTGAAGGGCACAAATTGAATAGTCATCCACATCTATTTCATTAAATGGATTCCGGCAGTCAACGCATCCACAATTGTCGTCGCATGGTTCATGGTTTTTGAAACAGGCACAACGGTTATTTTCACATCCTGATTTACAATTACAATGATACTTCTTTTCCATATATATGACTCCTTGATTGTTATTTTGAATTATCAAGATTTGCTAACATTTCGGCTTTTCTTAATTCCAAGAGACAACTTGAGTTTTCAATTTATCTAATTCCTTGTTGAATTGTGCTAACTCTTTCCTGATTTTTTTCTCCTTAAGGTAGTTACTAATCGTATTTTTCTATAAATGTTTCCACTTCACATCGGATTAGTCTATATTATGGATTCCAAAAATATGCATAACGCGATTGAAACTTCGATGTGTGTGTAGGATGAATGGAGGACAGCGCCACGCTACGCGCGCGTGGTATGCCGTTTTCATCATGAACTCGTAAAACCGCCTGCATCACAAAACAAAGATGCACCAGCTAAACAAATACTATTTTTGATCTGATCAATGTCCACTCCATATTAGACAAATCCAGACTAAATTGTTTACCCAAAAAAAGCATTTAGTTAGTATTTCTAGCACCCATGAGCACATGCTGCATGAGTATGGATATCGTCATCGGACCCACGCCGCCGGGTACGGGAGTTATCAGTGACGCTTTTTCCACCACATTATCAAAATCAACATCCCCATAGACCTTGCCATCTTCTTCGGTTATTCCCACATCAAATATCACAGCGCCTTCCTTTACCATATCGGCTTTGATGAGATGCTTGACTCCTGTCGCAACAATGAGTATGTCTGCATCCGATGTGAACTTCTTGAGGTCATCGGTATAAACATGGCATATTGATACCGTAGCGTTGTGATTCATGAGTATTGCAGCCATTGGTTTACCAACCACATTACTATGTCCAACGATCACCGCATGTTTGCCCTGTATCTCTACACCATACTCTTCAAGTGCACGAAGCACACCTTTTGGTGTACATGGCACAAACCCCTCATTTCCGATCAAAAGTTGTCCCATATTGTAGGGATGGAAACCGTCCGCATCCTTGGATGGGTCGATCGATAGCATTACTGCCTGTTCGTTTATGTGCCCGGGAAGTGGAAGCTGCACCAAAATACCGTGAATATCATCCCTGTTATTCAGCGTATTGATATGTTTGATAAGTTCTTCCTGTGTTGTAGTTTCGGGAAGTGGAATATCCTCTGCATGAATTCCCACTCTCTCGCATGCCTTGTGCTTCAACCTGACATACATCTTGGATGCAGGGTCTTCTCCTACAAGGATCGTTGCAAGACCGGGAGTAATCCCACGATCGAGTTTCAGTTCCTCCACGCCTTTTTTAACTTCCGCTTCCAGTTTCTTTGCAAGTTTCCTGCCATCGATTATTTTTGAATCAACACCCTCATCTGACATTGTATATCACACCTGATGCTAAGTTTAAGTTTAAAGTTTAAGTTTAAGCTTAAATTAAAATTTAAATATAGTAAATTCCTGCACTTCAATAAGTCTTACAAGTTCTTGTATATAGGGAACCTGCTGCAAAGCTGCTGAACATCTGCATTGACGCTGTCAAGCACATGTTCATTATCTACATTGTCGATGACAGTAGCGATCATCTGTGCGATCTCTTCCATCTCCGGTTCTTTCATGCCTCTTGTGGTCGCAGCCGGAGTACCAATTCTTACACCGCTTGTGATGAACGGGCTTCTGGTCTCGAATGGAATTGTGTTCTTGTTAAGTATAATCCCTGCCCTGCCGAATGCAGCCTCTGCATCCTTACCTGTCATATCGAACTTGTTGAGGTTTAAAAGCATCATATGGTTATCAGTACCACCCGAGACAAGATAAAAGCCAAGTTCGGTCAACTTATCAGCCAACACTTTTGCATTCTTCACGGTCTGCACCTGATCATCCTTGTATTGCTGTCCCTGTGCTTCCTTGAATGCCACAGCCTTTGCTGCAATAATATGCATCAATGGACCGCCCTGAATCCCCGGGAATATTGCCTTGTTGATACCTTTTGCGTATTTTTCCTTGCACATAATCATACCACCGCGTGGACCGCGCAATGTCTTGTGAGTCGTGGTGGTGACAAAATCAGCATAAGGGACTGGACTCTGGTGCACGCCTGCTGCGATAAGCCCTGCGATGTGGGCGATGTCTGCCAGAAGATATGCTCCTACCTCATCTGCAATTTCCTTGAATCGCTTGAAATCAATCTCACGTGAATATGCGGATGCACCTGCAACGATCATCTTTGGAATGGTTTCATTTGCAAGTTCCATCAACGCATCATAATCGAGTGCTTCGGTCACTTTGTCAACGCCGTAAGGCACGATATTGTACAGCTGACCTGCAAAGTTCACAGGACTGCCGTGTGAGAGGTGACCACCGTGTGTCAGGTCCATGGACATTATGGTGTCGCCAACTTCTAACACTGAAAAATAGACTGCCATGTTCGCGCCCGACCCTGAATGTGGCTGAACATTAACATGCTCTGCACCAAAGATATCTTTTGCTCTCTCAATTGCAAGATCTTCTGCGATATCAACAAAATCACAGCCACCATAGTAGCGTTTACCGGAATATCCTTCAGCATACTTGTTGGTCATAATGGAGCCCTGTGCTTCCATGACAGCACGGCTTGTATAGTTCTCTGATGCGATCAGGTTAAGTTTGTAATCTTGACGCTCCGCTTCTTTTTCAAGTGCTTCTGCGATTTGGGGATCAATTTCTGAAATATAGGACATCTTTTCTCACCATTTGGTTATGTAATATGTATGTGAATATATCGAGTAAGTATAATTTAGGTATAAATTTAGGTATAATTTTGAGTTTGGATTTTAAGTTTGAATTTTCAATAGTATTAACTCTATTTTGAAACTCTAACAATCCGCCCTTCCACTTTAAGTTTACCCTCAATGAACAACTTCACAGCCTGGGGGTATATCTTATGCTCCTGTTCCAAAATGCGTTCCGAAAGCGTATCCTCTGTATCGTTTTCAAGTACGGGGACACAACTTTGTAGAATTATCGGACCCGTATCCATTCCCTCATCAACGAAATGTACAGTACATCCCGACACCTTCACCCCATAATCGAGCGTCTGTTTGTGGGAATGCAATCCAGCAAACGATGGAAGTAATGTCGGATGGATGTTTAATATCCTGTTCTTATAAGCACTGATAACATTTTTGCCAACAATTCGCATATATCCGGCAAGTATTATCAGGTCGGTATCATAACTGTCAAGAATCTTTATGAGTTCATGCTCGTATTCGATTTTGTTTCCAAAAGCGGTCGGATCAATGAATACTGCATCGATTCCGTGTTTTTTTGCGCGCTTAAGTGCATAGGCATCTGCCACGTCGCTGATGGCCACACCGATATTTGCATTTTCAATATTGCCATTCTCGATGTAATCGATCATGGATTGAAGATTGGAACCTCGTCCTGAAACTAAAACCGCAAGGTTGGTATTGGTACTGATAGTTGTATTGGCATTAGTAGTACTGTTGGTGGTGGTAGTGGTGCTCATTGTGAGTTCATATGGGATAAATATATATTAGGTTTTGGGGATTCAAACGCGATGTCTTTTCTTCCGCTCATGGACCAGATTATCCAATTCGTCACAATCCGACAGTTTATCAAGTTCTCGTCGTTCTATGAGTACTGTACTGTCAACGGATTTTAACTTGCTGTCCCCTTCTATTATGAAAACTGATTGCGTCAGGGTGACTTCTGATATGCTACTCATAAGGTGGGCACGCTTGAGCATAGCACTGCTGTATTCACTCACACCTGTCAACATAACATTCGCATCGTCGCTGGACACTGCCTTAAACGGTGCCTGGGATGTTTGCAGTATGTCATAACCAAGTGTGTGTATCAAACTCAAAATGTTATCATCAGGTACCTGTTTCGGATTTTCTCGTCTCACGATCGGTTTTTTTTCAAATGACCGAAGGATATCAATGGACCGTGCAACTGCTACATCAAGCAGTTCCTCTATCTGCAACACAATATCGATAGAAGCATCCATGCCTCCTTCTTCATATTTACTGATGGTCCTTCTGGATACACCAAGTTGTGATGCAAGTGCACCAAGTGAGAGGGACATATCCATTCTTGCAGTTTTTAAAACATTTCCATCAATCGAGACATATAAACCGCCAGGTGCTGCTGATACCAGAGGGGGAACATTCTCTATAAAATAGTCATACAATGTCTGGATATTCAGTGATGGGATGTTGTATCTAACATACACTACACTGTCTTCAAGGAACTGGTCACGGGTTTTGGCACCAACTACCAAAACTGATCCTCCAAGATATTGTGCAAGTGATTTCATTTCACGTGCAGTGTCTTCATTCAGGCCGTCAATATTATACAAGACCTTACAAAATAAGAGGATATCACCATTCCGTGCAGCAAGGTCAAAGCTTCGTGGTCTGATATTACAACGATCAGAAACAATGAATCCTGCGTGTTCCAATACATCAATAATCTGATGTATCAAGATATCTTTTGCCATAGTATTTAAATTAAGTGTTTGCACATCTATATATAAGTGACCGTTGTTTCAATACAGGCATACAAGCGGAGAAACATGATAATCGGCATTGATGATACGGATTCAAGGGACGGGATGTGTACTACATATCTTTGTGCAGTACTTCTAGATGAGTTGCAGAAATATGGGACAATAACAGGTCTACCTATCTTGATGCGTTTGAACCCGACAATTCCATACAAGACACGTGGAAATGCTTCTGTTGCGATAAATATCGACACAGACCAGCCACAAAAAGTGATGGATCGCGTCATCTCAAGGATCGGATCAATGGCAGAGATGGGGAGTGAGACCACAAATCCGGGTGTTGTGTTCGTGCCGGACAATGATCATGGACACACAAAACACGCGCTCGGTGAGTTTTTCAAGAGTGCGGTCACAGATGTGCTGTCAATTGACGACGCAAAGGAACTTGCACGTGACCTTGACATCCCCCACAAATGTTTCAAAAACGGGCGCGGCCTTATTGGTGCACTTGCTGCCTGTGGTGCGATGCTGAATTGTGATTGGGATCACACATACGAATACATAGCATACCGTGAGCAAAATGTTTGGGGAACCCTTCGTTCAGTTGATAAAACAAGTATTCACAAAGCTGACATGGAAACGTATCCTGCCACATGGGATACGGTTGACTGTGCAAACGACCTCATTGTGTGCGTACCGCATTCTCCTGATCCTGTGCTTTTCGGGATTCGCGGGAAAAGTGTGGAATATGTGACCCATGCTGCCGGTTTTATCGAATCAGAACCCGTTGAACGCTCTGTTGTTTACAGGACGAATCAGGGGACTGACATGCATCTGATCCATGCCACAGGGATTTCAAATATCAAGGAGATGCACTCGTACATTATCGAAGGCACGGTTTCCAAAACCCCTTATACGATACAGGGCGGTCATGTCATCTTATCGATACGTGATAATAAGGGGTGCGAGATAGATTGTGCTGCATACGAACCCACTAAAAACTTTAGGGTACTGGTGCGAAAACTCATTGAAGGTGATGAGATCGTAGTGTACGGCAGCGTGAGTGGAAACACATTGAATATTGAAAAGATACAGATCAAATCCCTTGCAGCAAAAAGTGAGACCCAGAATCCTGTTTGCCCATCGTGTAAAAAACGGATGAAATCCGCAGGTGTTGGGCAAGGGTACAGGTGCAAAAAGTGCAAAACAACTGCTGAGTCAGCAGTTTCCATTGAAATTGAAAGGGATCTTGAGGTTGGTTTTTATGAGGTTCCGCCATCAGCCAGAAGACATCTGGCAAAGCCGCTTGTGAGGGTGGATATGCAGGAATGTGATGTATTCCCGAGCAGGTGAACCTGCTAATGTCGAGTCAACCATATAATGTCGCTAGTGTCATGTCAACAACACAATGTCGCGGAACAGAAGGAGTTAAGACATATGCAAAAAACGACGCGACCGCGCAAAAGCGCGGCACGTTTCTACACCATGAACGCGAAACACAAAACGGTTTTTAATCGGCGTCATATTTGCAGATATGAGAATTGCATGGTTGGGTTGTTGAGTTGTTGTGGGTTTGGTGGCAGTGGAATCCGCCGCCTGCGGCGGAAACGGAT
>DQIO01000230.1 GCA_020793555.1 Methanosarcinaceae archaeon
AGTATATAATGAGTCCATAACATCACCTTTTGTTTGCGTTTTACTTACTTTCCTTTTTAGTATCGAGTGTATATAAATATTGAGTATAATCGTCTAGTGTCATGTCAATGATATAAGATCATCAATATATGATTTGACACGGTCCTATTTTCAACTTTTTTTTAAGACGCTGATTCACACAGATTTACGCTGATTAAAGGTTGCATCTGCGTTAATCAGCGTAAATCTGCGTCTAATATATTTGTTGAGACTACTGTATTTTGAAACTATTTGATAATTATCTGTATGCCCCATAATAAACACTTTAAAGTTGACACGACACTAGTATCACATATATTAATAAAGATGCATGTAGTATAATCACATCATATTTAAGCGAATTGAACTATTATTTTACGAACTCAAAAATTAAATGATTACTATGGCAACACCACCAAGACTTATAGCATGGGAACTGACAGCAGGTTGCAATCTCTCCTGCGTACATTGCAGAGGTGCATCAACTTTCGAGATCCCACCCGGAGAGCTTACAACAGAAGAAGCAAAACATTTCATAGACGAAATTGTGGAGATGGGAAATCCGATCCTGATCATAAGCGGAGGAGAACCTCTTGTCCGCAAAGACGTGTTCGAAATCGCACAATACGGCACTGACAAAGGACTTCGTGTCGTAATGGCAACAAACGGGACCCTTGTCACGCCAAAGGTCGCAAAAAAGATGAAAGAGGTAGGGATCCAGAGGGTCAGTATCAGTCTCGATGGAGCAAATGCAAAATCCCATGATGATTTCCGTGGCGAACCCGGCGCATTTGATGGAGCACTACGTGGGATTGATGAGATCAAAAAAGCAGGTGTTGGTTTTCAGGTAAACACCACCATCACAAAACGTAATATTGACGAAATTCCAAAAATACTCGAATTTGCAATAGAACTCGGAGCAGAAGCACTCCATATTTTCCTTTTGGTGCCAACCGGCAGAGGCAAGGAAATCGAAGCGGATGAGATTCCACCTGTTGAATACGAGCGTGTTTTAAATTGGTTCTATGACCAGCAAAAGACCGTAAAGATCCAGTTGAAAGCCACATGTGCGCCGCATTACTTTAGGATCATGCGCCAGCGTGCAAAGAAAGAAGGCATTGAAATATCTGTGAAAACGCACGGATATGAAGCCATGACCAAAGGATGCCTTGGAGGCACAGGATTTTGTTTTATATCCAGTATAGGTGAAGTGTACCCCTGTGGATATCTTCCAGTACTTGCAGGCAGTATAAAAGAGCAGAGTTTCAAGGATATATGGGACAACGCAAAGGTGTTCAATGACATTCGTGATACAAGCAAACTCAAAGGCAAATGCGGTGATTGCGGATACAAGGAGGTGTGCGGCGGCTGTCGTGCACGTGCGTATGCAGCAACCGGAGATTACATGGCAGAGGAGCCATATTGCATATATACACCACCAAAGGTAAAGGAATAAAAATGGTAAAACTTGATGAAATTGACAAAAATATCCTGAATATTATACAGTTGGATTTTCCGCTTGAAATTCATCCATTCAAAAAATTGGGCGAACAGTTGGGTATCCCTGAAGATGAAGTGATAGAGCGCCTTGGGCGTTTGAACAACGCAGGCGCGATCCGGCGCATCGGTCCAATCATTAATGTAAAAAAGACAGGAGGGATTAGCACTCTTGTTGCGGCCAAAGTGCCGGAGCAGAGGATCGATGAAGTTGCAGAGGCTATCAATCGATACCCTGAAGTGTCACACAATTACCTGCGCACTGCAAAGTATAATATATGGTTCACGATATCCGCTTCAAGTGAAGCGAGACTTATACAGATACTTGATGAACTGAAAGCTGAAACCGGATGCGATCTGATCAACCTGCCTACCAAACGGCTGTTCAAGATCGGAGTTAAATTCAATATAAGGTAAGGTGAGAAAAATGGACGAAATCGATATCCAGCTTATCAAACTTACGCAGGATGGAATACCGCTTACCCATGCACCATTTGTGGATATAGCCAAAGAACTTGGCATCAGTGAAGAGGATGTTGTTGCAAGATTTGAAAATTTGCAACAAAATGGGGTTATCCGAAGATTTGGTGCATCCATTGGGCACAGAGCAATTGGAATTACAGCCAACGCCATGTGCACATGGAACGTGCCTGATGACAGAGCTGAAGAAGTAGGAGCTATTATGGCAGGTTTTTCTGAAGTAACACACTGTTACGAACGGCCACGTTATCCGGACTGGCCATACAACCTGTTCACAATGGTACATTCCTACACGAAAGAAGATTGTGAAAAATTGGCACGGGATATCTCAAAGGCCACAGGTATTTCAGATTACAGCCTTTTGTATAGCGAACGGGAATTTAAGAAAACGGGTGCCAGATTGTAATTTAATAATTTGATTTCTAATCACAGGATGCGCTAATTGTGACCAATGAACAAAACTTACTCCCTTTGATGATCGATCTTAGTGGCAGGCATGTCGTGATCATTGGTGGAGGTTCAGTAGGAGAGCGCAAGGCAACCCTCTTTTCAAAATATACAGATACCACTGTTGTAAGTGTAGCATTTTCCAAAAAACTTGAAGAAATGAATGGTGCGGGTAAATTGAAATTAATACGGGCAGACCTTGGATCACTGCCGGATGATAAAATTGCAGATATTATATCAGACGCATTTTTAGTCATCCCTGCAACAAACGATACATCACTAAACAGTCGAATTGTACAAATTGCACAAAAAAGCGATATTTTAATTAATAAGGTCGATTCTGTAGGTGACGTTGTGGTGCCTTCTGTGATCAAAAGAGGAGATCTTACGATCGGGATATCCACACTTGGATCAAGTCCTGCACTTTCAAAGTACACACGTACGAAAATAGAACAAGTGATAACACCGCAGTATGCCGACATGATACGACTTCAAAATGAAATGCGGACGTACCTGAAACAGAATGTTTCAGAACAGGAAAAACGAAAGGAAATTCTGTGGAAAATTCTTGAAAATGCGGATGTGTGGAATGCACTTTCGGAATCCTATGAAAAAGCGTATAATCTAGCAAATAATATAGTGTCAGGACATAACAAGTGATAATTTACATCCAAAATTTAATGATTTATTACAAAAGTCGTTTTTATACGGAGGATACAATTGACAGAAATATCAAGCATGGTCATAACACATGCAAAAGCCAGTGTTCAAGAGATGGAAGGAGCCTGGCACGGCGATCTTGAAGGTATGCTGAAACACTTGTATTCAAATGACCTTATCTATGAATGCGCAGTGCTAAAAACGTGCAACCGCGTTGAAATATATGTAGTTTCACCAAAAGGAAGCCAGGTACTGTTCAATTTTGCAAAGAAAATGGGCGTGTCTTCCAGAATTGTTGAGTTCTATGACAATGATGAGACGCTGACGCATCTTTTAAAGCTGGCATCGGGTCTTGAATCCATGATCGTGGGAGAAGACCAGATACTGGGACAGATCAAAGAACTCTACTCAATCGCAAAAAATGCAGGTACAACCGGCAGTACGCTTGATACCGCATTTAGCAAAGCGATACAGGTCGGCAAAAGGGTGCGCACAGAAACCGGCATTAACAAAGGTTCAGTCTCCATCGGTTCTGCAGCAGTCGACCTTGCAGATGAGATCCTTGACGGTTTAACAGGCAAGACAGTTCTTGTAATTGGTGCCGGTGAGATGGGGACACTTGTCGCACGCGCACTTGGTCACAAGAATATTGATGCGATATATATCGCAAACCGGACATTTGAGCGGGCAAAGATTCTTGCTGACGAATTATCTGGACTGGCAGTCCCATATAGTGAAGTAGAGGTACACATCAAAACTGCGGACGTGGTCATTAGTGCGACATCGGCACCGCATTATGTGCTTACAAAAGAAATAATGTCAAAGGCGATGGAGAACAGGAATCGTGAGATACTTTTAATTGACATCGCAAACCCCCGCGATATAGAGGAGATAGTTACACAAGTTCCTAATGTTACCCTGCATAATATTGACGGGCTGCGTACCATCAATGAAAAAAACATGCAGATGAGGCGTAAAGAAGCGAAAAAGGCAGAGTTTCTCATAGAAGAAGAACTTGTACTGCTAAATGCCCAGTTCAAACGCCAGAAAGCAGACGGATTGATATCAGAGTTATATGCACGGCTATACGATGTGCGCGAGCACGAGAAGGAACGTGCGATCAATCGGTTGAAAGCATATCATTCAATTGGCGATATTGAGAAAAAGGTGCTTGATGACCTGACACATTCCATTGTCAACAAAATGTTGGCAGAGCCTACAAAAGCTCTCAGGGATGCAGCAGAGCAGGATAATGATGAGATGTTAGATATTGTGTCAAAATTATTCAAACTAAACGGTGTACAAAAGGAGTGATATTATGTTTCCACAGGTTCGAATGCGAAGGTTAAGAAGCGGCAAGATTCGTGATCTGGTGCGCGAGACCGCACTTACGACAGATGATCTGATCTACCCGATGTTTGTTGATGAGACTATTGATTCTGCGGTTGAGGTTTCTTCCATGCCGGGTGTGTACAGGCTGCCCCCGGGCATTGTGGCAGATGATGCAAAGGAAGCCGCAGACCTTGGAATTCCCGCAGTTATTCTTTTCGGAATTCCGAATAACAAGGATGAGACGGGAACAACCGCTTATGGTGACGATGATGTTGTCCAGCAGGCTGTCCGCGAGATCAAGAGCGAACTTGGAAAGGACATGGTTGTAATTACTGACGTATGCCTGTGCGAATACACAAGCCACGGACACTGCGGCATTGTTGATTACGATACTGAGGAGATACTTAATGACCCGACACTGCCACTGCTTGGCAAGACCGCGGTGAGCCACGCAAAAGCCGGTGCGGATATTGTTGCGCCTTCGGGAATGATGGACGGGATGATCGGTGCGATGCGGTCTGCTCTTGATGATAACAATTTTAGCAATATTCCCATAATGTCATATGCAGCAAAATATTCCTCTGCATTCTACGGACCGTTCAGGGATGCGGCAGAATCAGGTTATTCGTTCGGGGACCGTTCGAGTTACCAGATGGACCCTGCAAATTCGAATGAAGCAATGCGTGAGGTTGAACTTGATATCAGGGAAGGCGCGGACATTATAATGGTAAAGCCTGCACTTCCATATCTTGACATAATATATCGTGTCAAGAACGAGTTTGAGATGCCAACGGCTGCGTACAATGTGAGTGGAGAATATTCGATGTTAAAAGCCGCAGCACAGAATGGCTGGTTGGATGAAAAGGCGGTTATGTACGAGTCACTTATCTCGATCAAACGTGCGGGTGCAGATATGATATTGACATATTTTGCGAAGGACATGGCGCGGATGCTGGAGTGAGTGTGAAGGTTTTTAACATATGTATGTAGAGTTATAAAATACAGATTGAATTGAGAGGTGTGAAATTGCAGCATATTACAAAATCTGAAATTTATTTCGATGGAGAACATTACTGTGCAAGATGTTTGGACATTGATGTATTCACACAAGGCAACACATTAGACGAAGTTATGGAGAATCTTCAGGAAGCAGTTAGTCTGCATTTAGAAGATGAGGAGCCAAATCATGTTATAGGCAGTAACTCTATTTTGGCAATGATGGAAGTTTCGGTTTGAGATTTATGAATGATAAACTTCCAGTGGTTTCCGGCAAAAAACTCATTAAACTGCTTTCAGAATTGGGGTATAGTGTTGTACGCCAACGTGGCAGTCACATCAGACTTAAAAAAAATACAGTTGCGGGGACACATTCAATAACAATTCCAAATCACGACGAAATCGCAAAAGGCACATTAAGCGACACACTCAATAAAGTTAGTATTTGGAACCAAATTAGTAAAGATGACTTAATTGAGATGTTAAAATAAATTAGATTCCATGGTGTTCACATGAGTTTAGAAAAATCAAAACAATTATACGATAAAGCCAAAACACTCCTCCCTGGAGGAGTTAGCAGTCCGGTTCGGGCGATCAAGCCATATCCATTTTACACCGAATCTGCAAACGGTTCAAAAATAACAGATGTTGACGGGAACGAATACATTGATTACTGTATGGCTTATGGTCCAAAGATACTCGGGCATGGTCATCCACGCATCAAACAGGCAATTGTAGAACAGTTGGACAAGGGATGGCTATATGGTACACCTACAGACCTTGAGGTGACGCTTGCCGATAAGATCGCATCACTCTACCCGAGCATTGACATGCTTCGTTTTGTCACCACAGGCACAGAAGCGACTATGAGCGCACTAAGGGCAGCGCGCGGTTTTACTGGTAAGAACAAGTTCATCAAGATGGAAGGCGGATTCCACGGCGCGCACGATGCCGTACTTGTCAAGGCAGGTTCCGGTGCGACCACACACGGCAAACCTGATTCACTCGGGATTCCGGAGGATTTTACCAAAAATACGCTTCAGGTTCCGTACAATAATATCGAGGCATTGACAGATACTATCGAATCCAATAAGGATGACATGGCAGCAGTGATCATTGAACCTGTTATGGGAAATATCGGTCCGATCCTGCCCGGTGAGAATTATCTGAAAGATGTTCGAAAAGTTACAGAAGAGAACGATGTTGTACTGATATTCGATGAGGTTATTACAGGATTCAGGCTCGCCATGGGAGGCGCGCAGGAATACTATGGTGTTACACCTGACATGACAACACTCGGAAAGATCGTTGGCGGAGGAATGCCTATCGGTGTGTTTGGTGGAAAGCGCGAGATCATAGAGATGATATCACCATCCGGAGCTGTTTATCAGGCAGGCACGTTCAGCGGCAGTCCAGCTTCTGTAGCAGCAGGTATCACAATGCTGGATGTTCTTGAGAAAGAGAATGTGCACAAAACATTGAACGCCACAGGAGACATGGTGCGTGCACGGTTGTCTGATATTGTTTCCGATCTGGGGCTTGATTATAATGTGTCCGGAATTGCGTCGATGTTCAAGATATTCTTTGGGGATACTCCTTCAAACTATCAGGAAGCACTCAAATGCGACAAGGAAGGTTACTTCGAGTTCTTCCACAGGATGCTGAAAAACGGTGTGTTCCTGCCGCCATCGCAGTTCGAAACGAATTTCGTATCAACCGCTCATAGTGAATCCGATCTGGAAATGACGTTTGAAGCCTACGAGGCTAACCTGAAATAGGTGTTTAAAAATGATAATAGGAACCCGTGGCAGTGGTCTTGCTCTTGCACAGGCGAACCTTGTGGAACGTCTGCTTAAGGAAAACGGTGTTGAGACTACGCAGCTGATCATAAAGACAAGCGGTGACACTTTTACAGACCGCCCGCTGCATGAGGTTGCAGGTGTGGGCGCGTTTGTGAGGGAGATTGATGACCGCATGATCGCAGGTGAGATCGATATTGCGGTACATTCTATGAAAGACCTGCCAACCGTGCGCCCTCCCGAGTTATCCATCGCAGCGGTCTTGAAACGTGACTCTCCGTTTGATGTGCTTTTGACACAAGACGGCTCGACACTTGATGAGTTACCGGATGGTGCGATCGTAGGTACGACATCCATGCGCAGGCGGGCACAGTTACTCAGGTACAGACCTGATCTTAATATTCAGGACCTTCGAGGGAATATCGATACACGGATTAGAAAACTCAAGGAAGGTATGTATGACGGAATACTGCTGGCGGAAGCAGGACTTCAGCGCATGGGCTGGGAAATGGATGTGGAGCAGTTAAATCCTGATGCGTTCTGCCCATCTGCAAACCAGGGTACGATAGTTATTGTTACAAAGACAGGCAGTGAAGCCGAAAAAGCGGTCGCTTTTCTTGACCATGCGCAGTCGCGCATTGAGACCGAGATCGAGCGCATTGTGATAACGGAAGTGGAAGGTGGGTGTGTAGTTCCTATTGGTGCATTTGCGGAAGAGGTCGAAAAAGGCGTTATACATGTGCGATCGGAAGTTCTTGCACTGGATGGGTCGCATGAGATTCGTGTCGATGAGCTGATCATGACTGAAGATTACAAGACCGAAAGTCAAAAACTTGGTCATGAACTTGTGAAACTTGGCGGCAAGGAACTGGTACAGGACGCAGTCTGCCAATTGTCAGGTTCGGATGCAGAAAAAAGTCAGTTTAATTAAAAGAGTATATTGCTCTTATTGTGTTGGTGAATATTAGACCTAGTGTCGAGTCAACATTCAAGTGTCAATCATAAGAAACATGGATCACATTAAACAATTCCAAGATACAGTAATATTCAATAAATATTTCAGACACAGATTAACGCAGATTTAAGGTCGAATCAGCGTCTTGAAAATAACTAGAAAATAAAGCAGTGTCAGATTATATATTGGCGATATTATATGGTTGACGTGACACTAGTGTCGCGTCAACTTTCAAGTGTCGGATTATGAAGGGCATAGGGCACAATTA
>DQIO01000229.1 GCA_020793555.1 Methanosarcinaceae archaeon
TTTTCCTCTGCAGTTTCAACTTCCTCACGCAATTCCTCCATCCTATCAATCAGGCTGCCTCCTCTCATAAGACCTTTTAACATGTTCCGGATAGACGCAACAATTCCATCTATTGTTTTTTTGCCTTTGTTGTTTGTTAAGGAAACAGCTTCATACGGCTGTGTTGGGATTTGTGCATTCGACGTTGGTGGGAAAGGTGAAGGAGAATCAGAAACGGATGCAGGGGGGAAAGGTGAAGGTGAAAGTGAATCAGAAACGGATGCAGGAGGGAAAGGTGATGGTGAATCGGAAACAGGCGCAGGGGGGAGAGGTGATGTTGTTTCCGGCTGCTCTTGCCCATACACTTCAAAATTTGGTGCTTTTTTAGGCAGTTCAATTGATTCAGCAGCCTCCAAATCGTCATCTTGTGAAAATTTTGGTTCAAACAACGGAGGAGGAGATGATTTTGGCAAATCTGTTTCTCCCACTTCTTCCGGGCTCTTATCAAGTTCAAATACATCATCAAATGATGGAATATTCCTATCTTCCTCATTTGGTATGTCGCCCTGTATCCCATCGGACAATCTATCGATTACCGCAAGCTCAGGAGGTTTTTCTACGTCTGTTTCGCTAACTTTGATTAATGGGTTTTCAATGTCAAACGGCGTTGCACTCTCGCCCCCAAAATCCGGCATCTCGTCAAGTGATGGCATTTCAAAAGGGTTTGGCGGCTCTTTTCCGGCACCTTTCTTAATTTCCCATGGCAAGTCACTCATATTGTATCAACTTCGTAATTTGAGATGTTAGTGTATAATAGAAATTCGATTTACTTTTATTTTATTATATGTTTAATATTTATATAAGGATTGTTCCTCTATATACTGTCTCAGCAGGTCCTTCCATAAAAACGAAATCATTAGATATAGAAATATTCAGATCTCCACCCTTTGTGTGAACCATGATCTCACTATCCATCCCTTTAAGCAAATGTCCAAGGTATGCACCCGCAACCGAACCTGTACCGCAGCTCAAGGTTTCATCCTCAACCCCTCTCTCATATGTCCTGATAGTAACCTCATTGTCCGACTCTATTTTTACGAAATTCACATTCGTACCATTTGGAAATATAGGGTCAAACCTGATCTTTGGTGCAATTTCCAGAATATCAAGATCAAGGTCGTTAACGAAGATAATGGCATGTGGGACACCCGTATTTATCACAGAAACATTATATCCATGCATATCCACATCAATAAAATCATCATCTTCATCACCTTTTGCAGGAATTTGTGCACGGGTCTTAATAGGCTGCCCCATATTGACCTTTACCCAAAATCCCGCATCATCCTTTCGTGTTTCAGCAGGAAGAACACATGCAAGAGTCTCGACCGCAACAGTTCCTACATCTATGTGACCACTATCAAAAGCGTATTTAACAAGGCAACGGATGCCGTTCCCGCACATCTCGGCTTCTGATGCATCCGGTTGGAACAGCCTCATTTTCATATCAGCCTTGTCTGATCTTGATATGAAAAGAACACCGTCAGCGCCAATACCAAATCGACGGTCACAGTATTTGACTGCAAAATCAGCCTTATTGCTATCAGGGATTATTTGTTTCTCAAACTCATCGATTACGATAAAATCATTGCCATTACCATGGAGTTTTGCAAAATCAATCATATAAATATGTATTGTTTATATTTATATAAGTAGTTCGCGCACCCGAGTTGCGTATCGGGGGGCGCATCGAAGTATCTCCACTGCGCTTTGATACTTCCATTAAGTGGACATCCACAATTACACATTTGACAATATCCACTCGCTAATGACACTAATCTGCACCGCCATTTCTGTCGCGGCTGCACCCGCTGTTATTTCTGCAATCAAACTGGTAGCGCAATCCTACACTACTAAGATGCAGTAATAAGAAGACTTAAGAAGACTTAAGAAGACTTGAAATAATTGACGAGGCTGCGAAAAATGTGGACGATAGCATCCGAAACAAGTATCCTGAAATACCATCGAAAACCATCGCCGAAATGAGATATATCATGGCACTTGTCCAAATCAAAAGAGGGGATGACACAACCACACACACTTTATAAGGATGGGTTCCTTGATTCAGGATTTGAGGGTATGATGTATGAAATCTGTATCAATGTGTAATGTTGTGTCAACTAATTCATCATTATCGTTCATTATATATAAGCACTTTGGGTCCATTAAACGAGTGAGGCAAATTTAATATTAATAAATGTATTAAATAAGCTGATAACACATAACATCACTGTCAGTTTATGCTCAGGCAGGACTGCCTATGAAGTAAAAGTCACAGAAAAGATCGACTTGACGAGTGCAGCCAAAAAAGTAAAAGCAAAGGTTGTGACAAGACACATCATGATACTCGATTTTTCAGGTGCATAATTGTCACTGTTCCCAAGCGGAAGGATGTTAATAAAACGTATTGCCAACGAAACCGAAGCTTTGGATGTTGCAAACGATCTTTTGGATCATATATCAGATTAACCAATTTTATTAGCCTCTTCAACATTGTGTGGGTAACATCACTATTCAGGATATGGTTTCAAACATGGAAATCACATTTCCTGAATTAATAGACAGTATTGACAGGATATGAGTGGTCTGCCCCATCCTGTAAATACTGTTCATCCCGTCGAATATTTACCCACTCAATGTTGGGGAGATCCTTTTATTATTACTATCTTCGTTTTAACCAGAAATACTCGATAAACTATCGATAATGATTATTTTCGCCCCGGACACTGAATCCGCCACGAGTTCATCGATATCCACTTTCTTCTCTTCAAGAGCAAGTGCATCAACTTTTGCCTTAACTTCCGGATGATCAGGTACAGCAGTACAGCATGTTACTGGCTTTATAGATGCATTGAAAGTGCCGATCCGATTGGCAATATCAATGATCTCTGTCTTGTCAAGTCCTATCAATGGATGATACAAAGGAATCCCGAGCCCGTATATTTCTGCATACATGTTTGCAGAGGTCTGGGATGCAACCTGTCCGAGTGATGCACCAGTGATGATGCCGCTTGCATTCTCTTTTTTCATGATCTCAAATGCCTCGCGGTACATTGTACGGCGACACAACAGGCATGTGTTCTTGTATTCACAATCTGTCAAAAACGCTGTCAGGTTGTCTCCGTGCGGAACTTCATACACCTTCATGAAATGTCCGGGTGCCCAGTCTGCAAGAACCTTGATGCAATCCATTGCCCTCTCACGTGTAGTCTCGTCAGAGAACGGCTCGTTGTTACAATAAACAGGAATGATCTCAACCCCTCGCTTCATCATGAGCCACGCAGACACAGGAGAATCAATGCCTCCTGACACCAATGCCACCATTTTACCCTGCGTACCAAGTGGCAATCCGCCAACACCTTTGGATATTTCTGTGTAAATGTACGCTCTGGTCTGTCGCATCTCAACAAATATTTCCTTATCAGGATCAGTCAGGTTCACGGATGGACCCTGGCCGACAGATTCCAGATGCTCCCAAACTGCATCCCCGCATTTAATTCCAATATCGCGGGATGAAAAACTGTGATTACCGGTACGACGTGTGCGGATCGCAAAAGATTCGCCATCATTTATCATGCCAGCACCGATGTCAGCACATACTTTCGCTGCATCTGCAAGCGTAGCATCGCTCGATATAGCAGGTGAAGCCGACACAACACCGAAGACATCCGCAACAACTCCGGCTGCTTCAGGGTCAGTCGTATGGACAAAAATCCGTCCCCATTCACGCTTGATCTGTGAATATTTTATGCCTCTCAGTTTAAGCATCGCTGCTATGTTTTGAACAAGTTTCCTCTCATACCAGTTTCGGACACCTGTGCTTTTCAGAGCCAGTTCACCGTATCGGACAATAATAATGTCAGTCATTGATTGCAAGTATTGGCAACATGACTTTTAAAGGTATTCAATGCTTGTTTTGATCCCTCTATTTATCAGTGTTGAATACAAATAATATTCAAGTGGATGCAATTTGTGCTCAACGATTCACATCGTAATCATGTGATTCTACATGCTGCTCAAAATTGATTGGTATTCGCAAGTTTAGATCAATTTTTGGATTTTTTGTACAAACTCTTTGGCTCTCATGACTGCATTGTGAGCTTTAGTTTGAGACATACTTTCTGCCACATCATAGACAAATGCATGTCTTTTCCGGCGCATGCGGTCGAACATTATGTTGTCTTTTTCGAAATCTGCACCAGGCACAGTTTCACAGAATCAAACGACTGAAATATGTTGTGCTTCACTTCCGGGTCTGTATCCTTTTGAAAACATCAATGCACGTGCTAATTTGAGTCTGGGTCATATGGCCTTATTTATGAATATATAGTGCGAATTAATCCGAGCGAAGGGAGAATTATTTCGTTTATTATCCTACTAGCGTTTACTATTTATACGAACATATCATCAAATCGTTTCATTCAACTTATAAGATGGTGATTATAATGGCAAAAATGCTGGAATTTGAAGATCTAAAAACAAAAGAAGAATGGAAAGAAATAAACACGGAACTTGAAGGTATGTATGACCTGGTAATCCCACCTGGAACACCCTCAGCTATAATCTACGATCTTGTTGAAGAGTTTGACCTTGAACCACTTGACAGGAAAATGAATGTTGACATCGTAGAATGTGACGTAAGGGAAGTACTTTGCCTAAGAGGCAAATTGGAGCCGATTCAGGCAGCAGAACAATTCCTGTATGACGAATTGAACGCATGGGTCAATGAAGACGACTAGCAATATACAAAAAAGTAAATATATAACGGCTCATTCAGCCGTTATTCCGGTTATGCTGTCAGTATTGAAATCAAAGACAGTTGCCCTATCGTTTTTGTCATAGATGTCTAATTTCAGGCTGTCATTAATATCCCCTACAACAGCAGCAGTAATTCCTACATCCTCGAATATCCTGATACACTCAGCCGCATCATCCGGTTTTGCAGTAATAACATACCCTGTTGCCGGATAGACCTTGAGCCATTGTCCAAAATCAACGCCATCCGGCACAGGTATCTTTGTAAGATCCACGGATGCCCCGACATTGCTGGTCTCGCACAACATACCCAATGTACCGATTGTGCCCGGATTGGAGATATCCTTTCCCGCAGTGGCAATTTTTAGCTCACCGATGGTCTGCATCACAAGAAACATTTCACGTACTATTTTTGAATCTTTGAAAGACGTTGAATCCCAGCTGTACGGTGAATTCGGACCGATCTTCCCATCCATATCATAAGCAACTATGATGGCATCACCAGAACTTGCAGTATCACTTCTTATAAGACAATCCTTCTTTGCAATTCCTATGATAGCAACTGACAGTGAACTGTAAGGCGTGTCAGGGTGCATATGTCCGCCAACCATTGGAACTCCGAATTTCTTGATTCCGTCTGTAATTCCCTGAAGCATTTCCTTGCAAGCAGGCTTATTGTTAGATGACATCACATTTACCATCGCAAGCGGACGCCCGCCCATTGCCGAGATATCATTTATATTCACAACAACAGAACTGTAGCCTGCCCACCACGGACTTGCACGCAGTAACTTTCCCCAGATACCGTCTGCCGCAAAAAGGATGACATCATCACTGTCAATGTCAATAACAGCTGCATCGTCTCCGAAATCAACTATCGTGCCGCCATATTCACTACGCACGGTTTCGAACATTTTAACAATATCTGCAATAGGTTTTTTGCGGGTAACACCCTCAAAATCCCTTATGCTTCGTACAAGTTTATCCAGATCCAATGTGATGCCACCTATTGATTTAGTATGCTAAATTTCGATTATTTTATAGTTACCAATTAGTTAATTACGTTGATAGTTAGAGTTATCCCTACTCATCAATATTAATATTAGTAATTACCAATTAACTACGTCTTTACCTGAATCAATTTCCTTCGTTTATCGCTCATCTGTGACAGGTCCTCGCCAATCAGGCCATAGGCATCCGCCCTGCATTGGCGGCAATGCCGCATCTGGGTGACATAGGGTTCACATTCCTTTTGGATTGCAGCACGCTCCTGTGTTGTCGGTGGTGTAAGGTGTGCAAATGCGCCCTGATTGATAAGCGGCATCACGTTCATGATATATACACCCAGTTCCTTCATCTTTTTGGCAATATCAATGATATGGTCATCGTTAATCGTTGGTATGAGTACTGTATTGATCTTCAAAACAAGACCGGCTTCAACTGCTGCTTTTATACCATCCATCTGTTTTCTGTGCATGATCTTTGCAGCTTCTATACCTTTGAGCACTTTACCATCATAGATGATGTGTGAGTAGATCTTTGCAATAATTTCCGGGTCAATGGCGTTTACCGTAACCGTTAATGTAGACACGCCAAGACGTACAAGGTCAGGCAGTTTCTCTGGCAGATAAAGACCGTTTGTACTCATGCAGAGAGTCAAGTCAGGAAATTCTTTTCCTATAAGTTCAAATGTCTCAAATGTTTCGTCATTGGCAAGAGGGTCCCCAGGTCCTGCAATTCCGATTACTTTTATGAATGGGTGCTCCTTAATGACATCCCTTACTTTCTCAAGCGCCTCTTGCGGTGTCAGCACCTTGCTTGTCACACCCGGGCGGCTTTCATTCACACAGTCGAAATCACGCACACAAAAATTGCACTGCACATTACAAGCCGGAGCCACAGGAAGATGTATCCTGCCGAATTTATGCTGTGCATTCTTGTCATAACATGGATGTTCTGCGATTATACGTGTAAAATCACTGTCTTTCTTATCAGATTCAGGACAGCACTCATTAGTACCTTTAGTATTTTTCTCATCAGACAAAATAAATCCTCCGCATCATCAAGCATAAATTATATTATGTTGAACTGGTCGAACATTGATATACGTTTTGGAACGCATATATTTCATGTGTACGGATTTGCTAAAACTAAAAACGATTTCAAATCAAATAGTATGTATTTTATCCAACATCATGGGTTATACGTTAATGAAAGGTTATATTTCACAGAGGAGTCACTTGCATCTATAATAAGTCCATATTCTGGTTTAATAGTTAATGATTCTTCATAATAATTTACATTGAATTTTTGTACGATTGTATCATAATACGCACGGTTCAAAAATCGTTCGTATTGCTTGTAGTTTGGAACTATGTATAGATCTACATTATTGTTGCTTGAAAAATCAACACTGATCTCAGGATTGAAATTCAATCCCAAATCTTTATCGTGTAGGTAAATGAATTGAATGAAACCTTTTTTAATTTCATCTTCATACTTTGCTTCAAAACTTGCAAATTCTGCTGTAATATAACAAATCGGATACGTGGTTTCATATGTAGGATCATATCTGTCTACGCAAGAAACACCTATTCCAATATGGTCCCAAAGTATTGGGTCATCCGTATCTAAAATTGGTACTCTGTGCCCCGGACTTTCGATCCATCCCATAACAGTTTCTTCAGCTACATTCGAATCCAGATCAACAGGCACATAATTTAGGTTTTCAGTTGCTGCAAAAAAGAAAATGTTTCTTGACGAAAGTCTTTCATGTAAGCCTATTCCTTCAGGATTTGTATGTGCATAGAAATCATCTTCAACCATTACATTACTATAATCTTTTGCAACATCATCTAAAATTTGACTTCTTTTCAATTCGGTTATGCCATTTTTACGCCTTTCTTCATTTATTAGCTTGAAAATTTCATCTTCTATTTTTTCAGTGTTTATGTCAGTTGATTTAAAAGTCAAATAATTTAAATCATCTTGTGTAATGTAAAAATCCATAGCCGATAATTCAATATCTTCACGAGTTAAATCAAAAATGAAATTGAATGATTCACCATTATATGTTCCTTTAATTGATATTTCACCGGGATACAAAACACTTGTATCAATTGATATTTTGCCATTTTGAGTGTGTCCCAAATATTCATTTCCTAAATAAACATCTCCATCAATTGACTCATGCGTTTCATCAACATAAAAGTCAAAATCAATATTAGAAGGGATGAACACGCCAATTAGTATCAAAGTGATAAATAAGAATCCAATTGCTGCGAAAACATTTATTATTTTATGATTCATATTTTAAAATACGGCTGTGAACTTAAATATTTTACGAATGATATTACGCTTAAAAAATGATTAAATGATGATATCCTTGTGCCCAAATGAGGCACTATCTCAAAAACCAGTTATTTCAATAGAGGATTTATCAAAATCGATAATT
>DQIO01000228.1 GCA_020793555.1 Methanosarcinaceae archaeon
CAGTGTCAGATCATATATCTAGCGATATTGTATGGTTGACTCGACACTAGTGTCACATCAACTATCAAGTATCGGATTATGAAAATAGGCTATATGGTACAATTTCAATTTTCTAAACTCCAAGATGACCGATCAGTTTTTCCACAGTGCCGTCAGCGCACCGACTTAGGAACACACACGGGCAAATTATACGCACATGCGGGTGCCGATGCTAAAAAGAAAGTCACAGCAATTGACCTAAACTAAAGAAAACGGAACATCCGTTTCCGCCGTAGGCGGCGGATTCCACTGCTTCTAAACCCATAACCTCAAATGTAACCATGCAATTCTCATATCTGCAAATATGATGCCGCTTAAAAACCATTTTGTATTTTGCGTTCATGGTGTAGGAACGTGCCACGCTCTTGCGCGGTCGCGTCGTTTTTTGCATCGGTCTTACCCCCTTCCGTCCCATGACACTTTGATGTTGATGCGACACTAGCATTCTCTGAGAAAATTGTGCTCCATCGCAGCTGTGTGTATCAAACTTTCGACTTATTATCATTTATACTTCTCACGATGTTGTGTATTCTTCTGCTCACAAGAAGTATAAAGTACTATAATCAAAATGTAAACCTCTACTATGTTTTGATTTGTCATATTAACAACATCCGGTGCATATCTACTTTTTAGTTCCTTAAAAACCAGTTCAATGTCCAATCTGTCGCCATATACTGAAAAAACCATCATGAATAAAAGTTTTAGTTTCAACAAACATCGATAGGTTTTTATCTAATTCGCATAATGCTATATTGAAAATTTCGATGATATATCGAATAACATAATTACAAAAGGAGAATCTAATAATGGTAGCAAAAGTAAACGTAGAAGAATGTGTCGGATGTGGAACATGTGTGGATGAATGTCCAGCAGAAGCAATCTCGATGAATGATGATGACATCGCTATTATAAACGCAGATGAATGTACCGACTGTGGTGCATGTGTAGATGCATGCCCAACTGAAGCAATCACAATGGAATAAGATCCTTATTCCATTTTATTTCTATTTTTAGTGTCCATTATTTTCTTTTTTAGAGGTAGCTATGGCAAAGCCAATCAGAGCAGGTATATTAGGCGCCACCGGCGCAGTCGGACAGCGATTTATCCAAGCATTGGATAATCATCCATGGTTTGAGATAACATCACTTGCAGCATCAGAACGAAGTGCAGGAAAAACATATGACAATGCTGCAAACTGGAGGCTGGATATCCCGCTTCCGCAAAGTATAGCAGAAATGGATGTCGTTTCAGTTGACCCAACAAAAGTGGATGCAGATATCGTATTCTCGGCACTGCCTTCAGACAATGCCATGACTGTAGAAGCAGAGTTTGCAAAAGCAGGATTTGCAGTAGCAAGTAATGCAGCAGCATACCGTATGGAAGAAGATGTTCCTCTCGTAATTCCTGAAGTGAACGCCGACCATCTGGGTATGATCGAAGTGCAGCAGGACAATCGCGGATGGGATGGCTATATAATCACAAATCCGAACTGTTCGACAATAATGATGGTCATGTCACTCAAACCCCTCATGCAATTCGGGCTTGATAATGTCACAGTCGCAACCATGCAGGCAATATCGGGTGCGGGCTACGATGGTGTATCCTCAATGGCAATTCTTGATAATATCGTCCCCTACATAGACGGCGAAGAAGAAAAAATGGAAATTGAACCACAAAAACTCCTCGGGGAATTTGATGGTGCCCAATTCATAGATGCCGATATAACTGTAAGCGCAGCGTGTCACAGGGTGCCTGTAATGGACGGACATACAGAAGCGATATGGGCTAACATGAGTGATGATCCTTCACCTGCGGATGTCAGGGATGCGTTCCTCAAATTCAATCCTAACCTTGGCGACCTGCCAACAGAACCTGAACAGGCATTAATAGTCCATGATGAACCGGACCGACCACAACCACGTCTTGACAGGAATTTGGGCGAAGGCATGAGTGTAAGTGTCGGACGAATTCGGGAAGGCATACGCTATGTCGCAATGGGACACAACACTGTTCGCGGTGCAGCAGGTGCAAGCGTGCTCAATGCAGAACTCCTTCATAAGATGGGTAAATTGTGAACGGATGGTACTAATATGAAGCTTAATGCTCTGTTGTTTGTTCTATTTATCACATTTACCGTCATGACAAACACAGCAGTAGCCCAAGACCCACCGGCCACAACAGCACCAATTACAATATTTGAGTTGGTAACAATACCACTCGAAGAACTGGATGCTGATCCGGTAGCTTATGACGGGACAGTAGCTTATCGCAAGATCAGTATTACAGGTACACTTTCTGAATTGAATTCCAATCGTGGAAAAATTACCCAGGATTCATATTCACTGGTGATAGACACCACAGAAGAATCGTTGTTTGCAGGATTTACTGTGGGTGATGGGATTAAACTAACAGGTGTTTTTTATCATAAACAGATAGGTGATGACTTATTTATTCCGGATTATGTTTTGCATTATCCGATCGTGGTTCTGGATGATATCGCAATAAGTGAGGTCTTACAAGACCAAGAATCATTTAATGGAAAAAAAATCTCGATTGTCGGTAATCTTTCAAGCATTGAGGAATCCATGGGTAGATATGTGCTTTACGTATCCGATCTTGAAACAAATGATGAATTGAAGATCATGTTCTATGGTGTCTCTGACCTTAAACCCGGTACAATTACCAAAGTTTCCGGTCTTTACAACGGCGGGATCTTGCACAGCGAAGACATGGGGAAATATAATCCTCCGCTATCCTTAAAAACACTGATTCCCGGGTTTTCCGGTTTAACCGCATTAGCAGTGTTTGGCATACTCACAATACTTTTTAAACGTGGAACCCGTAATGGATAGAGATTATCATGTTAGTGGTTATATCAGTAGGTGGATCAATTCTTGCTAAAGACTTAAATCCCAAACGTTTTATCTCTTATGCAAAAACGCTCAATGACCTTGCAAAAGAGCACAGATTAGTGGTTGTAACAGGTGGCGGCGTGGCTGCAAGGGACTATATCAATGTAGCTCGTAATGTTGGCGCCAATGAGGTCGCATGCGACTTTATCGGGATTGAAGTGACACGATTGAATGCACAATTGCTCATCTCGGCATTTGGGGACAATGCATTCCCTGAACCTCCCCGAACATATAAAGAAGCTGAAGCAGCACTCACATCCGGAAAGATCGTGGTTATGGGCGGCGTGATTCCCGGGCAGACCACAGATGCGGTCTCTGCAATATTGGCAGAGTATCTTGGTGCGGATCTGATGGTAATAGCAACATCCGTAGATGGTGTATATTCCGCAGACCCGACAACGGATCCTGATGCTGTAAAGTTTGAAAAGATGACTGCAAAGGAACTGGTCAATGTAGTAATATCAACTGAAATGAAAGCCGGCTCAAAATCTCCTGTTGACCCGCTCGCAGCAAAGATCATCGAACGATGTAAGATCGAGACAATTGTCATGGACGGTAGTGACCCTGTGGCAGTTTCAGAAGTGATCATGCAAGAGGGAATTGCAACCGGACCGGTAACAGGTGTTCATCTCGGGACACGCATTATCGGATAGATCATATTTCATTTTATGCCTGAGGATAAAACATGGACCATAAAACACGTCTTATAAATTTTCTCACTTTGTTAATTCTTTTACTAATAACATCTGCCGTTGGTGCATCTCCAATGGATGTGCAGGTTACTGATATTTTCTCGGACGAAAAACTGTGCGATGCAACTATTTATTTCAACGAACCAACAGACAATGTTGAGTTGGTGTTTGAAATGCTATATCGCGGGGATGTTGTGGAATCGAGAACAGTAAAGTTAGATTCCGTATCTGCGGGAAGCACAACAAAGATGGTTTTGTGGGAAAATAAACTGCAAGAGAAGTCATACACAGCAAACGTGAGTGTGTACAACAGCGACAAACTTCTCACACGTGATTCGTACCAATT
Source organism: Methanosarcinaceae archaeon (assembly GCA_020793555.1). Lineage (GTDB taxonomy): Archaea > Halobacteriota > Methanosarcinia > Methanosarcinales > Methanosarcinaceae > Methanovorans. Next base: position 3,991 of record DQIO01000228.1, read on the forward strand.
TACTCACAACACTGTGGCAATGCCCAGATTCAAGATCGTAGATTTCAGTGCAGACAGTTCTAAATCATCAATATTGGTAAGTCCGGGACGTGTAACCAATCCCGGTGTTGCGGACATTGATATTAAACTGTTCAAAAGCAGTGACCTTGTATACAGCGAAACTACCGATAATGTGGCAATACTGGCAACAAAAATTATTGATACAAACTGGCCGATATTGTTGCAAAGCGGTTCCGATTACACTGCTGTTGCAAGGGTTTACTCGCACGACCCAGAAATAACCACTGCGTACATGTCAAGATTCACTGCATTGGAAGACGTTGAGATAATTGATGCTGATATTGAATTAGATGAGTACGGTGCAAGCATCTCAATAATCGGGATGTCACAGGTTCCATTTGAAGGCACTGTGCGCATTGTTTTATCAGGCAACGATGATCCAATTGTCTTTGAAGAAGATACAGAGATATTGACAATTGACAGAGAAGATACGATAGGCATTATGTGGGATGGTATGCCTGGTGGGGATTACAATGTCAATGTTGATATTTTGACTTCAAAAGGCGTTGTACTTGATAGTTATGAAACCGTAATCCGTATGCCTGAGCCGTTCATTGTAGGGATTGAACCGGAAGAGGAAACACCCGGCTTTGGCATCATTGGAGGACTGGCAGTCCTGATCGCTGTTGGTTTATTTCTTCGCCGCAAGTAGGGGAATTGGATGCTTGACATAATTATTCGCAATGCTACCCAGCGAAAAGTTAGAACAGGGCTTACAATTACAGGTATAGCACTTGGCATCTTCGCACTGGTGGTAATGGGTGCGATGTCAGAGAATTTCAATCAGACATTTGAAAAGTCCATGACTCTTACGAGTGAGTCGATACGTGTTTTTCCTGAGATAGGGATGTTTGGGGGAGGTTTGACCACCGGTAAAGTTGCTGAGGTAAAACGGGTGCCGGGTGTCAGGGATGCGTATGGTTTGATAATGACACCGTTTGAGGAAGGTCATGGTTCAATGGGCGGGAAGCAGGTTATGGGAGTTCCACCTGAAAAATCCAAATTGGCTGTGAATCCTGTAAAACTTCAATCAGGAAGATTTTTACAGCCTGGAGATAAGTATCTCACAGTTGTTGGTACAGGCATAGCAGGCGAATTTGACTTACAGGTCGGTAGCAAGATAGAGATACACGATAAGAATTTTACAGTTGTTGGGATATTGGAATATACCGGTTCGTTTTTCGATAGTGTTGCAACAATACCGCTTAAAACTGCACAAGACCTTTATAATTTTGACAACTCGATCTCATATATATTCGCGATTGCACAGGATGGTGTTGATGAGGACTTCCTTGCCAAGAGAATTGAGTTCAGCGTTAAAGGCACAAGTGCTACATCTCCAAGTGAATTGCGTGAACAGGCGAGCCAGTCTCTTTTGATATTCAGTGTTATTACCATCAGTTCAGCCCTTCTCGCAGCGATCATTGGGGGTTTAAGTGTTATGAATACGATGCTCATGTCTGTTATCGAGAGAACAAGGGAGTTCGGTATTCTCAAAGCAATGGGTGCCGAAACAAAAGATATCCTTCTGATGACGCTGGGCGAAGCGGCAATAATGGGAGTTGCAGGCGGATTGTTTGGGATTGGTCTTGGTAGTGCATTGACCTATGCACTGAACAGTTGGCTATTGACAAAAGGTATCATCCTTTTCCTGATAACGCCGCGTTTGATCGTGGTTGCGATGTTATTTGCTACAGTGATCGGAATGGTGTCAGGTTTGTACCCTGCCTACCGTGCCGCGAAGATGAGTCCAATGGAGGCACTACGCCATGGATGATAGTATTATTCTGGAAGTTAAGGGCCTTTCCAAGACATATATGCAGGGCAAGATCCCTGTATATGCGCTGCGTAGTGTTTCACTATCCGTGAAAAAAGGGGAAATGGTTGCGATCATGGGTCCGAGCGGTTCCGGTAAATCTACCCTGATGGCTCTTATAGGCTGTCTGGAAAAAGCAACGAGTGGCAAGATTGTTATTGACGGTGTGGATGTTACATCCGTGCCTGACAGGCGGCTTCCGAGGATCAGGCGGGAAAAACTAGGGTTTGTGTTCCAGCATTATAATCTCCTGACTGCGCTATCGGCAATTGGCAATGTTGAACTTGCGATGCGATTTTCCAATGTTTCAAAACGAGAGCGTCTTAAGCGCGCAGAAAGTCTTTTGGGAAAACTTGGACTTGGCGATCGGCTGAAACACAAACCAACTGAATTGTCAGGCGGGGAACAGCAGCGCGTTTCAATTGCAAGGGCGATTGCGAACAGGCCTGCAATTGTTCTTGCGGACGAGCCGACAGGAGAGGTGGACAGCAAAACCCGTGATGCGATCATAGAGGTATTCGAGAGCCTGCGCGCGCATGGTCAGACGATCATTATTGTAACACATGACCAGTATGTTGCAGATCACTGTGATCGGGTGATACGGATCATTGATGGCGGGATTGCGGGCAGTGAGGAATCAAGCGCAGTTGATTGATTTGAAAGGCATCGAATTTTATTGTATCAGGGATTTCCACGATATTATTGAAGATAGCGATTATGAGTAAGGGAAACCAGATGCGGTCTGTGAATTGATTGAAAGACCGGCAGTTTGGAATTACTGTTTCAAGGCATATCCCAACTCGAATCTCTTCTAAAGTACATGAAAATTATAATCGCAACTAATCCAATTGACGCTAAAAGAATAATAAATCCGCGTGAAGATTTTGTTTCTTCATGTGGCACATCAATTTCACCTTTTATTTCATCCGAATGGGTCATGCCATCTGTTGAAGTAGATGGTGTCGTGAAGTAGGTATCCGATGTATTTTTTGTCAGTATATTTGGGATCAAAGTGTTTGATCTTTGAGTGCCGGTTATTGCGAAAGGTGAGAATCCTGATGTTTTAGAGGTGAAATAGATGTGTTTTACATCTTCATTTTTCTTTGTAGTTGGCAACGGATTCCATACACCGGAACTATATCGGCACAGTTGGATCTTGGATATGTCGATATTGTTTTCAGTGATCCATGATCTGGCAACCTTAAACTCTATGGTCGGATTTGTGATTTTATCTTCTGTTGCATATCCGACATTACCGATCCAGATATTCATATTCTGGTAAACCTCACCTGAAGGTGGAGTTGAAACAAGTACCGATGTATCTTTCAATACTTCTATTGTTGCTGCTATATAGCCCGCACTTGTTTTTGCATCAAATCTTACAAAATCGATTGCATTAAGTTCTTCTTTGAACTCGTAAACGATGTTACTATCCCTATTGATGTATACCCGTATAACATCTCTTACTTCAATGTTATCAAACTCTTCACCGGTTGAACCACCGCCACCGCCTCCCCCTCCACTGCTGCCTGAATTTTGTGAAGTGATATACTTGACTGTTATTGTCACGTTTTCAGAATCTTGCGATAATCCATCTGTCACTTTAAATATCACAGGATGTGGTCCTACCTGAGTATCAGATGGAGTCCATTTGAACACTCTGGTTGAATTATTAAAAGTCGCACCTATTGGCAGATCAATTGCTGAATATGTAAGTGTATCTCCGTCAGCATCAGATGCATTCACTGTAAATGATAAGAGAGAGTTTTCATTAACTGATTTAGGACCAATATAATCGAAGACTGGTGCATCGTTGATAACACCAATTGATATCGTTACTGTTGCGGTATCTGTTCCACCGTTACCATCAGAGATCGTGTAGGTGTAACTGTCATCACCGTTGAAATCAGGATTCGGTGTATAGGTTACAGTATTATCACCATTGATTGTCGCATTACCATTGGTTGGAACGGTGACTGAAGTGACTGTGAGTGTATCTCCATCAGCATCAGAATCATTGGCAAGTACATCAGTTGTTACCGGTGTATCTTCAGGTGTGGCAGCTGTATCAGCATTTGCAACTGGAAGTTGGTTCACATTTGAAACTGTGATGTAATTGGATTTTGATTCAGTATCGCTGTTACCATCAACTTCGAAAACTTTCAGAGTAACAGTGTAAACACCGTTTCCGGTATATGTGTAACTTGGATTCTGCACAGTACTGTCCACTGTACCGTCATTATTAAAGTCCCATTCATATGATGTGATTCCATCA
>DQIO01000227.1 GCA_020793555.1 Methanosarcinaceae archaeon
TAGTGTCACGTCAACAATATAATGTCGCCAATATATAATCTGACACTGCTTTATTTCCTAGTTATTTTCAAGACGCTGATTCACGCAGATTAACGCTGATTCGACCTTAAATCTGCGTTAATCAGTGTTAATCTGTGTCTGAAATATTTATTGAATATTACTGTATTTTGGAATTGTTTAATGTGATCCATGTTTCTTATGATTGACACTTGAATGTTGACGCGACAGTAGTGCGAATAAATCTAAACGATAGCGAAGATTTTCCGCACATTTTGTCTATATATTATTTGTATAATGGCGTACAACAAACATGCTAATTATGAAAATATACATCGACGAAAACAAATGCACAGGCTGCGGTGCATGTCGCAGGGGCTGCCCGAAAGGTCCGAGGATATATTCAATAAAGGATCGGAACGGCAAACCCAAAGCCATGGTGATTGACCCAAGTTATTGTATTGGATGCCGAATGTGTACAACGGTTTGTCTGGTAGACGCGATCACACTTGTTAACTAATGATAAATCTACATTGTCTTTCAAGTAATGTTTAAACTGGATGTGAAAAATGCCGCTTGATGTTAGGATTGTACTGGTGGAACCACTGTATCAGGGAAATGTGGGGTCGGTTACACGTGTGATGAAAAATTTCGGTTTTTCCGACCTTGTGCTTGTAAACCCATGCAAACTTGAAGGAGAAGCACGCGCTATGTCGTCGCATGCACGTGATATACTAAAAAGCGCGCGCATTGTATCCACACTTACCGAAGCCGTTGAGGGCGCAAACATCGTAATTGGTACAACAGGCATTGCAGGTTTGAAAATTTACGAACACATACGCATGCCTTTTTATGTACCGCGTGAACTCAAAGAGAAACTAACAGGCATGAGTGGAACGGTTGCCATTCTTTTTGGGCGCGAAGACCAGGGATTCAATAACGAAGAACTGAAAACCTGCGATATGATCCTCACCATACCTACCTCTGACATATATCCAATAATGAACCTTTCACATGCAGTTGGTATCGTGCTGTATGAACTCAGTGATATTAAGGCAGGCGACAGACCGCTTGCCGAAGGGTTTGACCTTGGGCTTTTGCATGAGCATCTGGGGGAGTTGATGGTAGATATAGATTATCCGGCTCACAAAAAAGACAAAACCATGTTGATGTTCAAAAGGATATTTGGACGGGCACAATTGATACCAAGAGAAGTGCAGACACTACGCGGGGTTATTGGGAGGATTCAACGGAGGATGTAGGTAATACGTTTTTCAAGTCGGACGATTGACTAAATAGATTTAATATATATTGACATGTATCAATAAACAGTGTAAAAGTATCAAGTGTGATGAAATGGAAATAGAGTTTAGAAACGAGGATATCTCTTTCAAAAAAGAAATCTCCGTGTTGGATGACTTCACCCTTCATTTTACAGAGATACTCACAAAACATGAGGTTAAATATGTAATTGTTTCGGGGTACGTTGCGATTCTGTTTGGTCGAAGTAGAATGAGTGAAGATGTGGACATTCTAATAGAACCTATTTCATATAATGAATTCTTGAAATTGTGGTCTGAATTAGAACAGACGTATGAATGTTTGATTACGAGTAATCCAGATGACGCATATCATGGATATCTTAAAAATCATAATGCTATCAGGTTTGCTCAAAAAGGCGATTTTATCCCAAATATGGAAATGAAATTCGTAAAAAATGACCTTGATAGATATTCTATGAAAAAACGAAAACATGTGAAATTGAATGACAGGTCGTTATTTATTTCACCTTTTGAACTCCAGATACCATATAAACTGTTTCTTGGGTCAAAAAAGGATGTCGAAGATGCCAGATTTTTGTTTAAATTGTTCAAAAATGAACTCGACCTTGAAGTGTTGAACATGTTTTTGGATGAACTGGATATTCCAGATGAGTGCATTGAAAAATGTTTGGGAGATGTCATATGAAAATCGATCTGGATGAATTGAGAAAAGATAAAGAAAACAATTTCAAAGAACGACTTGAATTCATTGACCGATACGTTGAGTGGCTTAAAGCCACGCCAAATAAAGTATGGTCAAAGCAGCACAAGGAGTTCATTGACAGTGCATACAAAAGTCGAAACATTCAAAAATAACCAATTCCCATTCATCATTCGAAAGATTGATATGCATTCAAACCCGTTTTAAATCCCCTTAACTTCAAATTTACCATTATTAATCAATTTTACATATCATAAGTTTGAGAATACCATGGCTGACGGAAAATGGGATGAAAAATTTAAAGCGTTTTTAAAACAATACTATTGGGATGACATACTCCAGCTTGGAAATGAATATCCCGACCAGCGGAGCATAGTTGTTGATTTTTCTGACCTAGAGATATTTAATCGTGAACTTGCAGACGAATTGCTTGAACATCCGGATGAGGTCATACCTTCTGCTGAAAACGCACTCCAGCAGATCGATCTGCCAATAGATAAAACGCTTGACGATGCACATGTGCAATTCATCAAAATACCAAACAAGATCCCCATTCGAGATATTCGGAGCAAGAATCTTTTGAAATTCATTGCAATTGAGGGAATGGTACGCAAAGCCACAGAAGTGCGACCAAAGATCACGGATGCCGCCTTTTTGTGCATGCGGTGTGAAAACATAACACACAGACCACAAACAGAAAGTAAGTTCGATGAACCAAAATTCTGTGAAAGCGAAACATGCGGTAAAAGTGGTCCCTTTAAGATACTTATCGATCAATCAACATTCATTGATTCCCAGAAACTTCAGGTACAGGAATCACCGGAAAACCTCAAAGGAGGATCACAGCCGCAGAGTCTGGATATTGATGTGGATGACGAACTTGCAGGTCATGCAACTCCTGGAATCAGGCTGATAATAAACGGCGTACTGCGATCGCACCAGCGAACCCTGCGCGAAGGGAAATCCACGACCTACGATCTTGTACTCCATGCTAATTCCATTGAATATATTGATACCGAATTTAACGAACTTGACATCTCACCGGAAGATGAGGAAGAGATACTAAAACTCAGCCGTGACCCTGAAATCTACAATAATATCATCAAATCCATCGCACCATCAATTTACGGATACGAAGACATTAAAGAAGCCCTTGCAATGCAACTATTCTCAGGTGTGCCAAAAAACCTGCCTGATGGTTCCAGAGTTCGCGGCGACATTCATATACTGCTTGTTGGTGATCCCGGTATCGCAAAAAGCCAGTTGCTCCGTTATATGGTCAAACTCGCACCGCGCGGTGTGTTTGCATCAGGTAAAAGTGCATCATCAAGTGGTCTGACCGCTGCTGCTGTAAAAGATGATCTTGGGGACGGACGCTGGACACTTGAAGCGGGTGCTCTTGTAATGGCTGACATGGGAATTGCCGCTATTGATGAAATGGATAAAATGCGCACCGAGGACAAAAGCGCACTCCATGAAGCAATGGAACAGCAAACCATAAGTGTTGCAAAAGCAGGCATCATAGCCACATTAAAATCAAGATGTGCACTGCTTGGTGCCGCGAATCCAAAATATGGACGATTTGACCGCTATGAGGGAATCGCACAGCAAATAAATATGCCACCGGCACTGATGTCAAGGTTTGACCTAATCTTTGTATTGCTGGATACGCCTGATGAGACAAAGGACATGAAGATTGCACAACATATTCTAAAAGCACATCATGCCGGTGAGATGTCAGAACAGAGGATTAATGCTCCCACTACAAAGATCACACAAGAGGATGTGGATTCACGGATGGAGATAATACTGCCCGAAATTGATCCTGACATAATGCGGAAATATGTGGCATATGCTCGCAAAAATATATATCCCATAATGGAAAAAGAAGCTCATGAGCACCTTCTTGATTTTTACATGGGTCTTCGTAGAATGGGAGAGGGTAAAGATGCCCCGGTACCCGTGACTGCCAGGCAACTCGAAGCGCTTGTAAGACTTTCAGAAGCAAGTGCACGTGTAAGACTTAGTAATGTCGCGACCATAGACGATGCAAGACGGACAACCCAGATAGTACATTCGTGTCTAAAGCAGGTAGGCGTTGATCCTGACACCGGTGCATTTGATGTTGATGTTCTCACGACAGGTACAAGCAAGAGCCAGCGTGACAAGATTAAAATAATGAAAGATATTATTAGAATGGTGGGGGATCGCCATTCCGGCGGCAAAGCTCCGCTTGATGAGATATATACTGAAGCTGAAGCCGAACAGATCGACAGGGGACATGCCGAGGAACTTATTTCAAAGATGCGGCGCACAGGAGACGTGCTGTCACCTGATAATGCTCACCTCAGGTTAATCAGATAGAGAGGATACGTAACATGTACCTGAAAATTCACAAATCCGGAAGCGGAATTATGGTTGCTGTGTGTGACAAAGATGTACTTGGGAAAAAGCTTAAACATGGTAATGTCAATGTGATGATATCAGAAGGGTTTTATAAGGGAGACATTGTATCCGAAGAACAGGTAATCGAAGCTTTGGCAAATGCCAAAACCGCAAACCTTTTTGGTGAAAGGACCGTCGCATGTGCTATAAAATGTGGTGCAGTTGATCCTGAATATGCGATGATAATTGACGGTGTGCCACATGCACAGATATTCCATATTTAAATTAATTATTGAGATTAATTAAAATTATAGATCATAAATTATGAAATGGTGGCTAAATAAGTGACTGGCGAAAATGCTGAGATAAATACTCTTGATAGAAAAGACCTAATAGTCGGGGTAATTGCAAAACACAAGCGGTTTATTGAGGAATACAACAAAGAATTCAAAGAACTTGATGAGAAAGTTACATCATTGAACGAGCAAGCCGATTCCGCAAAAGCGAACAAGGAATCAGTAATCGAGCGCTTTGATGTACTAAAAGAAAAACGCCAGCAATTGTACCATCAGGCAGAGAACCTTCTTGGTGATTTCTTTTCATTTGACGACATTGCAGCGGATGATAACAAACTAATTCATTCCATCAATGACGGGATTGTAAAGATAAAGCCATCCACAACGCTTGCAGACGAAAAGCAGATCGTTGAAGAGATCTTAAGCAAACTCTTACAAATATCATCCGATAAAGAAGATGCTAAAGGACTTGTTTTACAGATAAAGGCAAGAGTTGATGAAGCCCTTGCTTCAAGTGTTGAATTTAACTCTATTACAGGGTCTGATAAGGAATTCAATGATTCGTTCTATAAGTTGAATTTAGAACTAAAAGAGGTATTACCACGCCATGGCTGGCTTAAGAGCCGGATTGAAAACCACAATGTTGGACTTAAACATTGGGAAGATACAGCTGATGGAAAAGTCGTTAAGTTGGACGAAGTAGTTGACGAAGTAGTTGACGAAGTAGTTGACGAAGTAGTTGACGAAGTAGTTGACGAAGTAGTTGGACAGGACAAGGTGGTGGAATCATGACTGATGTTTTACAAATGACAGAGCGTGAGTTAAAGGAAAAGGTCAATAGGACCAGGACCCAGATCGACCAAAATGAAAGGTCTTTAAAATCGATCTTCAGGGAATTGAAATTGCACCGTACAGATACCACTGACCTGAAAGAGAAACGAGATGCTCTCAACTCTCAAGTTAAGGAACATGTTCCAAAAGCACGCGACCACAAGTCAAAACGTGACGAGGCAAATAAAAAGATCGCTGATCTGAAAACAGAACGAAGCGGTATACAGGCAGCGACACAAAAAGTGGTTAATGAAATATCCCAAATGAAAACAAAGCGGGATGATCTCAACAAACTTTCAAAGGGTAGCGTAGAATCATTGTCAAATGCCTATGCTGAAGAACTTGACAAATTGTTGAATGCCGACATTCCCCTTAAACATGAGATTGATATAATTGAAAGATTGACCCAACTTGAAGAGCGGCTTGGTGCTGCATTTAGTGCAAATGAAGTTCACCAGAAGATCATCGGGTCATATGAAAGTTCAAAAGGCATATATGATACCGGTGACAATGTGAGCGAACAGATACGTTCGCTTGCAAAGGAATCACAAACACATCATCTTGGGATGCTTGAAGTGTACAAAACCATTGATGAACTTCGAAAAGAAGCTGATATGTACCATGCACAGATCAAGGAACAATATTCTGCTTCCGCTCCACTGCGGGCAAAGATCGATCCTTTGAAAGCAAAGATCGGAGAACTTCGTGAAGAACTCAATGTGTACCTTGAAAAATCAAAGGAAATACAACTTGTAAAGGACGAGAAAAAGCAGGATGAGCAGCATGTTGTTGCAAAGGAGAAGTTGAACAAGACCGGACGTTTGAGCCTTCAGGACCTGAAGGTATTGATGGACAAAGGAGATATTAAATTTTAGTTTGTTCAGCTTTTATATTTGTACAACCTTCGTTCAAATTTTAAGCAAAGACACCAACAATATGGTGTCTAACTTTATTTTCCATACCATTCAATGCATCATCTTTTTTGCCGTACCTTAAAGATCGCAGCAGCAGACATACACAAAAAGAACAACGCTGCACCAAACCCGGCAGTATTCTCTGTTTCATCGTCATTTGGTGAATCTGAAGTGTTCACAGACCCATTTGAATTGCCAACCGACCCAGGGTCTTGTGTCATATCAGGTTTTTGAAGTGTTGGATCAAGGTACTGATACACGGGCTTGAATGTAACAAGTCCAGTATCAGGCCCTGAATATATTGTATCCGTCGTGATGTTAAATATCTCCTTTGAATTGCGGATGTATACAAAATGTTCACCTTCGCGAATGATCGTATCATCCACACTTTCACCATTCAGCAAAAGTTCTATCCATACTTTGTCTCCATCCTTACTTAAACTTAAACCTTTGAAAACAAGTTCGTACCCCTGATAGAATGACCAGCTGTCTCCTGTTGTGAGATACATCCCACTGCCGTTTACCAACACATCGTCATTTTCCAACGCACTTGCAGAGATTGAAAAACATGTAAGTGACACTAATATAAACACAAGTATAACTACAATTTTTTCAAACATCCGTGTTTCCGTTTTGTTGTACATCAAACCTTACCCGATCCTATTTTGCCCTTGTATAGATGCATAGACCAGCCATCACGTCTTCACGCTCGCCATCTGCACCTTCAACAACAAGCGCACCATCTTTCGTTATTCCAAGAGCCTTCCCCTCAATCATTTTGGAAGGTGTTGTTACAGTGACCTGCCGACCGATGGTGTCTGAAAGGGATGTCCATTCATCGAGAATACCTGAAAACGGCTGTGTTCTGAACCGAATGTATTCCTGCTCCAGTTCAAAGAGAACATCCTGTATAAATGAGACGCGATCAATTGGTCTCCCAAGTTCTGACAACAACGTGGTTGCGACATCCCTGACATCATCACTAAACTCATCCATATCTACATTTGCATTGATACCAATACCAATCACAATGTAGTCCACCTGTTCCATCTCTGCATTTACTTCAGTTAAGATGCCGCATACTTTTTTGTCATTGATCAGTATGTCGTTTGGCCATTTGATACGTGCATTCACACCAAGTTTTCGCATGGCTTTTGAGATCGCGATTCCTGCAACCAGTGTCAACCTTGATGCATGTGCGAGTGAGATGGTGGGTTTGAGGATGACAGACATCCATATTCCGCCACGGGGTGATACCCACTCACGCCCAAGCCGACCGCGTCCTCCTTTTTGCACCTCGGCGATTATAACTGTTCCATCTTCAGCGTCGTGTGCCAGTTCTTTTGCTGTAATGTTGGTTGATTTTAGTTCATCAAAGTAATGTATTTTTTGTCCGATGAGAGTTGATCTGAGTCCCATACGGATTGTATCAGGGTAAAGCAGATCAGGCACGGATTTCAATGTGTATCCTATCTTTGGAGACGACTTGATCTCGTAACCCTCTTTCGCAAGGGATTTTATGTACTTCCAGACCATTGTTCTGGATATTCCAAGCCGATTGCCCAGTTCCTCACCGGATACTGCTTTTCCATCAGATACTTTAAGAATTTTGATTATTTCCGATCTTTTGTTGCTCACAGATATCCCACCATTATTGTGATATGTGTGGCTTATGATTTGAAGGTTATTGTAGATGTAGATACAGACTGCGTGTTTATCTGAAAA
>DQIO01000226.1 GCA_020793555.1 Methanosarcinaceae archaeon
GTAATAAGCAAATATTCAGAGGATAAAACATGATCAAGCGTAAAGAGGCAGAGGAAGCATTGCGACTTGAGCGCGATAATTTCATTAACATTTTAGATAGCATGGAAGACGGTGTTTGCATTGTAGATCAACAGAACAATATACAATACGTAAATCCCACTATGGTGAAAGATTTTGGACTTTTGGAGGGGCATAAGTGTCATGAATATTTCCATGACAGGAAAGAGGTTTGTCCGTGGTGCAGGAATCATGAGGTTTTTGCAGGCAAAAGTGTTCATTGGGAATGGCATTCATTTAAGAACAACAGGACTTATGACCTTATAGATACACCTCTGAATAATTTGGATGGAAGCATATCTAAGTTAGAGATACTCCATGATATCACCAAGCGCAAGGAAGCTGAATTATTAATTCTAAAAGAGCGGGCTCAGGCGCAGCAATATCTCGACATTGCAGGAGTAATGTTTGTAGTTTTGGATAAAACAGGGGAAGTAACCCGTATCAATAAAAAAGGCTGTCAGATCCTTGGGTACGATGAAAATGAAATCCTTCATAAAAATTGGTTTGACTTTTGCATTCATGAAGACGTTCGTGACAAGATATGGCAAGTGTTTGAAAAATTAATGGCGGGTGAAATTGAACCGGTTGAATACTATGAAAATAATGTTGTTGCTAAATCGGGCGACCAAAGAATGATCGCTTTTCATAATGCCGTGATCATGGATGAAGATTCAAACATCACAGGAATCTTATTTTCCGGTGAGGATATAACTGAACGAAAAAAGGCAGAGGAACAAATCCGAAAATTATCACAGGCTGTTGAGCAGAATCCTACTACAATTGTAATCGCAGATATGGATGGAAATATTGAATATGTAAATCCTCAATTTACGAATTTAACAGGTTACACTTATGAGGAAGCTATCGGACAAAATCCTCGAATTTTACAGTCCGGTGAAACAAATTCTGAAGAATACAAGAAATTATGGGAAATAATAATTTCCGGTCAAACATGGAGTGGAGAGTTTAAGAACAAAAAGAAGAACGGTGATTTTTACTGGGAGTCTGCTTTGATCTCACCGATCATGGATCAGGAAGGTGAAATAACTCATTTTGTTGCTGTCAAGGAAGATATTACAGAGCAAAAGATTACACAACAAAAATTGCAGAATGAAATCGATTTCTCAGCAAGTTTGATTCAGTTTTCTGCATTTCCACTATTTGTTATTGATTCACAGCATAAAGTTCTTCACTGGAACAAGGCTTGTGAAAAACTTACGGGAGTTAAAGCTGATGACATAATTGGTACAAATGATCATGGAAAAGTATTCTATGGTTTTGAAAGACCTTGTATTGCAGATACCATCATCAGTAAAAAAATGGATGAGTTCCAAAAATACTATCCAAAATATTCCAGCTCTAAACTCACATTAAATGGCCTACATGCTGAAAGCTGGTTCCCAAATTTAGGTGGGAAGAAACGATATATTATTTTTGATGCTGCACCAATAGAAAATAATGAGGGGAAATTGATCGCTGTTGTGGAATCATTGCAAGATATAACAGGGATAAAACTAGCCGAAGAGAAAATAAAAAAATATGCTGATGAACTTGAACATTCTAATGAACTAAAAGATCTGTTCACGGACATTTTGCACCATGATCTGCTAAACCCTGCGGGTATTATCAAGGGATATACTGAACTGTTGCTTGATATGGAAAAGGGTGAGAAAAAGTCTAAATTCTTACAAAAGATCGAGCAAAACAATGAAAAACTCATCGATATAATTGAAACTGCAGCCAATTTTGCAAAGATTGAATCTATCGAGAAACTTGAATTTGAAACAAATGACATTTCGATTATTGTCAAAGATGTTGTAGAAAATTTCAGACCGCTAATAATGAGTAAACAGATGGAATTTGAGTTTAAGGCTGATGGTGTATATCCCGCAAATGTGAATCCTGCGATCGAAGAGGTTTTTTCAAACCTGTTATCCAATGCAATAAAGTATAGTCCCAATGAAAGCATGATCATTGTGGATATTATCGATATGGCCGACATGTGGAAGCTAACAGTAACTGATTCCGGGGAAGGAGTGTCGGATGACGATAAACCGAAACTTTTTGAGAGATTTAAGCGTGTGAACAAGAGCTGCATAAAAGGCACCGGTATTGGTCTTGCGATTGTAAAAAGGATCATTGAACTGCATGGTGGAAGTGTTGGTATTGAGGATAATCCTGAGGGGACAGGAAGTGTATTTTGGGTAACTTTGAGAAAGGCGTGAGAATGCTTATGAAAAAGTGTGTGTGGCATCAGGGTATAATCATAGCGATATTTCTTGTAGTGATGATGGTTATATCCGTAACTCCGGTACAGTGTGAGGATCCGGTGATCAAGGTTGGTGCTTTGAGTTACATGGGTGATGAACAATGTTTGGAAATGTGGTCGCCGACAGTAGAATCTCTCACATCCGCGATTCCGGAATATGCCTTTATACTGGTGCCACTTGGCTATGATGAGATAATTCTTGCAGTAGAGAATAATGAAGTTGATTTCATACTGTGTAATCCCTTCATCTATGTGGAATTGGAACATACTCATGATACTGAACGAATTGAAAGATGCCGGAATAGACCCATATAGTGACGTGAAAAAACTCAGTTTCGGGGGGACACATGATGTAGTGTTTTATGCGGTCTTGAATGGTGATGTCGATGTCGGGATCGTTCGTACAAACATTCTTGAACAAATGGATGCCGAAGACAAGATCGATATCGATGATCTCACCGTGATCAACCCACAGCACGTGAGTGGCTTCCCGTTCGTGCTCAGCAGCAGGCTCTATCCGGAATGGGCTTTTGCAAAGGTGATACATACACCACAAGGTCTTGCCAAAGATGTGGCTATTGCTCTTTTCAAGATAGAAGAAAATAATCCGGCCGCCATTGCCTGCAATAATGCTGGATGGACAATTCCCCTGGATTATTGGCCTGTTCATGAATGTTTAAAAGAGTTACGTGTTGGGCCGTATGTAGGATATGGAGAAATCAGTCTTTACGATGATGATAAGCCAAATGTCTTTATAAGATTTAAGCGCGTAGGCAAAAGCAGTGTTAAAGGAATCGGACTTGGTCTTGCAATTGTTAAACGAATTGTTGAACTTCATGGGAGAGATGTCGGTGTTTAGGATAACCCTGCAGGGCAGGGGAGTGTATTTTGGGTGACTGTCAGGAAAGGTTGACTTGGTTCCTTGAGAAAACAATAAATAGAAACGATTAAGTCATTATATTTATATAATAAACTTGGGGTTGAAATTGTATGAGGAGCACTATTGAAAAAAAACTGATCGTTGGATTTATGATAGTACTTCTGGTATCCTTTTTATTTGCCGGGGGAGTTGGATCATACCTATTCAATGATTTTATCCAAACCAACATTCAGGATGATGTTGTCCATGATCTGGACGTTGCTGATACCATATTTCAAAATCATTTAATCCAAATAAAGGATATGGCATCTTATAATTCAATTTCCCCGCGTATACGTGATACTCTTCTCGATAATAATTCTGTATTGCTTCGCCAAAATCTCGTTGATATCTATAATGAAAGGTGCAGTGATAAACTTGACATCCTTATTGTTACAGATAACAATGGTATTGTCATGGCCAGAGCAAAAAATCCTGCACTATTCGGTGACTCCATGGCAGAAAACGATCTTATTTCTCATGCATTGACCGGTATGACAGTATCATCCATTGAAATCATGACGCGTGAAGAACTGTTAAAGGAGAATAAATTACTGGCTGATCAGGCATATATGGAATTCACCCCCACCCCAAAAGCAAAACCAAAATATGAGGACAACTCTACGTCTGGCATGGTATTAGTTGCAGCCGCACCCATCCATGACGATAACGGCTATGTAATTGGTGTACTGTACGGGGCTGATCTGATAAACCGCGATTATAAGATCGTGGATGAAATAAAGAACGCTTTGTACAAAGGCAAAATCTATAATGATAGGGATGTAGGCACAACTACGATCTTCCAGGAAGATTTCAGGATCTCTACCAATGTTCTTACAGACACAGGAGAGCGGGCAATAACTACCAGGGTGTCTGAGGAAGTTAATGAAGCAGTGCTTGAAGGCGGTGAATACTGGAAAGACAGGGCTTTTGTGGTAAATACATGGTATGTTACTGCCTACAAACCCATAAAAAATGTAGACGGTGAGATCATAGGTATGCTTTCTGTAGGAATCCTGGAACAGCCATATATCGATGTCGCACTCAGGATATTGGGAATATATCTTTTCTACCTGTTATCAGGTTTAATACTTTCCATGTTCATAGCCCGTTATTATTCCAGAATCATCACTCGACCTATTAATAAGTTGATAAGTGGTACAGAAGCCATATCTAAAGGTGAATTTGAGAAAATTGATGTGGGGACAAAGGATGAGATCGGAAAACTTGCCGAATCATTCAATGTAATGGCAGAGGATTTACAAAAGACAATGGGTAAGCTGATCTCATCGAAGAATGAGATTGAGACGATATTTGAGAGTATCAGTGATATTGCCAGTGCTCAGGACATGGATATGAAGATCATTTTTACCAACAAAAAGGCAAAAGAAATCTATGATGAAGATGTTGTGGGCAAATTTTGTTATCAGGTATATGAGGGGAGAAATGAGGTGTGTGAGGACTGTCCTGCTATTAAATCACTAAAGACCGGGGAAGTTATGAGATTGGTCCATTCTCAAATGGACAAAGATGAGATCGAACATTATTACGAGATTACGGGTTCACCGTTGAAGGACGAGTACAAAAGGATCATAGGTACTCTGGTGATACGAAGGGACATTACAGAACAGAAGCGTTCCAATGAGCTTAAAGACCTTTTTACAGATATTCTGCGCCACGACCTGTTAAATCCTGCTGGCATTGTCAAAGGGTATGCTGAAGTGTTGCTTAATATGGAAGAGGACAAGAAAAAAATCCGCGCACTTCGAACAATTGAGCGAAATAATGAAAAAATCATTAACATTATTGAAATCGCAGCTAAATTCGCAAAACTTGAGACAGTTGATGAACTTGAGTTTAAAGAAATGGATATTGGTGCCATCTTTAAAGGAGTTGTGGAAAATTTCAGACTAAACCTTAAAGAAAAGCAGATGATACTTGAGTTTGCTGCTGAGGGAATATATCCAGCGAATGTAAATCCGGTTATTGAGGAGGTATTTGCAAACCTGCTGTCCAATGCCATAAAGTACTGTCCGGCGGAAAGCAAAATCATTATTGATATACTCGATTCGGGTGAAGAGTGGAAAGTAACGGTGACAGACTTTGGCGAAGGTGTCTCGGATGAAAATAAGCCAAATCTTTTTGAGCGGTTCAAGCGTGTGAGCAAAGGTAGTGTTAGAGGAACAGGTCTTGGTCTTTCAATTGTCAAGAAGATTATCGTTCTGCACGGCGGCAGTGTAGGAATTGAAGATAATCCAGAGGGGCGGGGGAGCGTGTTCTGGGTGACGGTGAAAAAATCATGAGATTGCTTTTAAAAGATTTGGCAAAACAGCAGTAATAAAATGAAATAAAAGTATAAAACAAGAAAATTTAATTTGGCCGGATTTATCTGGATACCTTTGACTCATGTCCAGGGAGTCCGATAGAGTTGAACTAACATAAAGTTAGATTTTATGTACAATCAAAAAGCGAGAAGTAAATGACTTATTACGAATTATACTTTGCTTTAATACGTATCCACAATCCAGTCATCCGGAAGTGGCGCAGGGAGACGTAAGACGGGAAGATCAGGAGTCATAACATGAAAATATTAGACAATAAAAATTGGTCCAAAATCACTGTTATTGGATTTCTGCTGGTCATTTGTCTGCTGTCAATCTATTATTTTCATTTTGTCTTAAAAACTGAAGTTGTCTTTGTGCATCTTTTTTATATTCCGATCACTCTTGCGTGCTTATGGTGGTCACGCAGGGGTATAGCAGTTGCGATATTTCTTGCCCTGATGCTTTTAGTTTCGCATATCCTGAGCCCGCTTGAGAGCTTTATCTGGGCAGATATGACGCGAGCATCCATGTTTTTGATCGTTGGCACGGTGATTGCCGTTCTGAATGCTAAAATGCTGGCACTGATGGAAAAACTGCGGCTGCACGGGGAAACACTGGAGCAGCAGGTGGAAGTGCGTACAAAAGAGATCAGGGAACTGCAGGAAAAGCAGTATGCAATTCTGGATGGCATAGGGGATGCGATCATTGTTCTGAATAATGAATTGAATATCATTTGGGCAAACAGGATAGCTATAGAGCGATATGGGACTATTACTGGTAAAAAGTGCTATGAGGCATTAAAATGGCTAAAAGAACCCTGTTCTGACTGTGTTGCCAGGAAGACGTTTACGGAATGCATGATTGACAGGAATACGTTTGCGCAATGTGCGGTCACGTCAGCTGAAAAAGAAGGCATCCTGAAAAGTGGAGAACGGATCAATTTTATAGCCACCTGCTCTCCGGCCAGAGACCGCAATGGAACGGTTATCTCTGTTGTCGAGGTACTTCATGACATCACTGAGCGTAAGCGCGCAGAGGATGAGATACTCGCAATGAACCGCAACCTGTCTACTATGTATTCAATCGCAACAATTGCGACCCGGTCCTTTGAACTTGACGAAATTTTGAATGGAATTCTTAAGGAGACACTCGATTTTCTTGAGATTGCAGCTGGTGAGATTTATTTAATAGACGAAGATGCCGGCGAGGCGGTTTTACATGTACAACATGGCTTTCCGGATGAATTTGTAAAAAAGGTTCGTAGCATACCACTTGACAGTCCTACTGTTGCATCGATACTGGAATTGCAAGAGCCTATTATCACACAAGAACTACCGTCCGGTGAAGAAACGGTTAAGTCCGCAGAATATGGCATTGAAAAAGTTGTGATCTTCCAGTTATGTTCGCGTGAAAAAGTAGTTGGTTTTGTTGCCCTGTCGGTTCCGGCAGAGCGCGAGATTGGCATAAAGGATATGCTCCTACTGGTATCTATCGGCAATCAGGCTGGAATTGTAGTTGAAAATGTACGTTTGTTCGAAGAAACGAAAAAATCCTACGAAGAACTCAAATCTCTTGACAGGATGAAGGACGAGTTCTTGTCCAACGTAAGTCATGAACTTAAAACACCTCTTGTTTCGATTGAAGGGTATAGTGAGGTATTAAGTGCCGGCACATTAGGTGAACTCAATGAGCAGCAGAAAAAAGCTGTTGATACTGTTATGCGCAATGCTGACAGGCTTGAACGTTTGATCAATTCGATCCTGTACTTGAGTATTGAAGAGGCGGGAAGGATGCAATATATATTCAAACCTCTCCAGATTGCTAATGTCATTGAAAAGTCAATCTCGGATATGCTTCTACAGATCAAGAGGAATAATCTCAATATTAAAAAAGAAGTCCAGGATAATTTACCTTTGATCCAGGCAGATGAAGATAGGATTCTGCAGGTTATGGTCAATCTAATTAGTAATTCAGTTAAATTTACGACATCCGGTGAGATTGTAGTTAAGGCGTATGTGGATAAAGATGATGATAACCTGCATATTGAGGTAAACGACACCGGAATTGGAATATCTAAAGAGCATATTAACAATTTATTTGATAGATTTTATCAGGGTGATGCCTCTATGAAACGTAAGTATGGGGGGACTGGTTTGGGTTTGCATATCAGCAAACATATCGTTGAAGCACATAAAGGGAAGATATGGGCAGAAAGCGAAGAAGGGGTTGGAACAACGATTCATTTTACTCTTCCGATGTGAGATGGTTTTGGCAGTTAAGTTCAAAGTTGTCAAAGATGGGTTTTAACAATTGCATAGTGGATATTATTAAGAATTGGTGGGGTAAAATGAATGTTTTAGGCTAAATGGCGACAGGGCTGAATAGTTACAAGAATTGTAACTATTCAGCTATGCATAAACGTTATCGGTAGATTGAATAGTTCATAAATAGATAGTGGCACAACAATTGACTGGAAGTT
>DQIO01000324.1 GCA_020793555.1 Methanosarcinaceae archaeon
TGATACATCGCATCTTTGTGCAGAAGTTTATCCACTGTTTTGTCGTGCATTTGTTTACCCATCAGTTCATGCATTTGCTGTATCTTAAATATGGAGGAAAAATTGCCTATTGGTAAAACGTGGTATTCCGATGTGGCGCATCAAGCATCATATCGTTTTTTGTTTATCTTAATCGTTATACCCCGCAGCTCTGCTGCGGTTGGGATAAACCATAGTCTAATGGGCGTTTGAAATACAATGTACTAAATAAGAAAATGAAGTTTGCAAGTAAATGAAACTTTTGGATTTCGAATAGAAACGGAGTTGTAAAGCGACGGCACGTCATGCCCCGCAGCTCTGCTGCGATTGGGTGTGCCTTCGCAACTTTTGACTGACTTTATTTGTCTGGTATATCCACTTTAATACCTAACAATTTATCATAATTTGATTCATCAGTCAAAGTTAATACGGTATTATGAGCAATGATTTTTTCAAATTCATTATCTGTCATATGTTTTTTGATTTCATCGAGTTGATTCTGATTTACCGTTGCAATATACTGCTTATTCACTTGTGCAAACTTTTCATAAACGGTTTTGAACATATCTGCTTTTTGTCTTTCATCAGTGCCGTCAAAAAGCCTGCTATCATGAAAAACAAAGTCGATATTATGGTTATGTCCTTTAAACAGTATCGTTAAGTCATAACAGAAAATTTTAACATTATTGATACCATCAGAGGCATCAGATTCGATTTTAGCGTCAATATTAAACTGCAACTGATTTTCCCCATCATTACACTCTATGGTAAGACCTGCCACGCTATCGGGATAGAATTTTTTCGCAAGTCTTCTAAAATAATCTCGCAATACGATCGTTTCAGGCTCGATTTCTGTCAAATATTGTTCTGTAACTTCGGTGAGCTCTATAAAATCTTTCTCAAACTGCCTTTCTTTAATTTTATATTCAGACTGAAGTTCCTGATATTTTTGGAGACTGTCCCTCTCCGCTTTTAACTCTGCATTTTTATTGCTGAGGCTTACAAAAAGGTCAAGAGCCTGGTGTTCCCCCAGATACTTTATTAGTTTATCGAAATCCTTTTGCAGCTTTCCAACACTTTCTTTTTTATTTTTATTTTTCTGTTCCAGTTTATTTTGCTGCTCAAGTAGTCTTCTTTTACGATTGGATATTAATTTTTTATAAAATACTTCCAGCTCATCCAATGTTTTTGTCATATTTTCAGAAAAATTAATCTTTGATTCCCTGTAAATAGCTTTGATATTAGCCTTATTTATATCGGGAGAATTTTCGAGACTTTTATTAATATTCTCTATGTTGTTTTGCAACATTATAACATGATTATTTAATGAAAAAAGTTCCTTCTCTATTCTATCTGCTTCCAACTGAACGTCGTTATAATCTTCTGCTACTTTAAAATTACTTAAATTATCATCAAGCCGTTTTATCCGCTCTTCAAGATCAACAAGCGTTAAAATAACATCCTTATTTCCAGTAAAGAAATCTCTTAATAATGAATCATTTTTAAAATTCGTTTCAAGATTTTTTACTCGGTTCTGCTCTTTTCTGATTTCATATTTTTTTTGTGCAAGAACAGCATCAAGTCCTAGTAAAAAAGCATTATAAAGTAATGCCTGATAATCTGTTTTGGTTTTTCCTGACTTATTATAAGCCACATATGACTCTTTTTTAGGTCTAATAAAATAGGGAATCAGAGAACGAAAGGTCAAGAAAGAAATATCCTCTGGAATATCAAAACATAATGATTTCATTTTTTCATTAAACTTTTTAACCGAAATAACTTCATTGTTTAATACAATCTGTTTAGGGTTATTTGTTGCCCTTTTTGCAGTGTATTTTTTATTGTCTATTTCAAAATCAACAAAAAATTCCCATTCCGGTAACTTTTCACAAAATACTTTATAATCTTCGGCACTGGCTCCGAGACAAAAATGAATAATGCGCACCAGCAAGGATTTCCCAACACCATTGTAAGTTTTACCTTGTTCACTCGAATCTGGATTTTTCTGTTTTGCAACAATAAAACTAAGTCCGGTTTTATTAAATTCAACCGTCCTAAAACTTGCTTGATTGGAATAAACTTTTAATAATTGCATTTTATTACAACCCCGTCCTGTTCTTTAACAGCCCCAATTGAATGAAGAAATACTATTGTAAGTAATAAATTATCAAAGCTATGTTTAGCATAGTATAGCTTTTTATTAAAATCATTCTGATATTGGCTCCATAAACTATCAATCGATTCCGGAGATTCTAATTGAGTCAAAATATAACTACCAAAACCAAGCAGAGATTCCGAAAAATTTGTGTGCTTTGTTGGAATTATCATTATACTTCCTCCTGCACAGGTTCTTCAAAAATGTCACATGTTTCAAAATATTTTGACATTATCACGATTGCTGAAGTTTGATACATGTGTTCTGCTTTCGGGCTTGCAGAGTTAACAATAGCCCAAAATAACGTGTCTCCACTTTTATTTTCTTTTTCATGCGAATAAACCTCATTCATTTTATCTCGTAAAGAGTCAGCAAGGAAATCACTGTTGTTTTTCAAATACTCCTCTGAAGAATATGATTGAAAAGAACCATTACTGAGTAATTGGGATACATATTCAGACAAAACGTTTAATTTTATTTTTTCATCCCATTCAGGTACTACAATTTTTGGTTTATCGCCATCGTTTAAAGGCAATTGCATAATATGCCCGATTACTTCATTTAGGATTGAAAAATCTAACTGTTTAATATTAGCAGGATCAGGAGTATTTCCGACTATTGATAATATCTTGTCATCCTCAAGCTCAAAAAGAATATTTTCAAGATCTTTTGCGGTTAAAAATCCAGCACCGTTCAGATTATGCGATATTTTCATCTCTTGAATTATTTTCTCAGAATCGGCATTTACGCCTTTGTATTTATCGTTAACAACAAAATAAAATTCATTTACAGTAGACCATTGCGCTTTCAAACCATCAAAATCCTCTTTTAACTTATGACAACATTTGGGTACGACTTTTGTATATCTTCGGGAGCATATACCTGATAAAATATACCCTTGGTTTTTATGTAACCATCATTCTTTCTGTCGCCGATGTTTCCCCACGGTTTTATCTGTTGAAAATCTGTTTCTGAATAATTCATAACTGCACTGAATATATCTTCAAATATCTGACCGTCAGCCTTTAAAATTTGATTTTGAAATAATTGTCGAGCAAGCGTTTTTTCTTGAACATCCATCTTATTTTCACATCCGCTACTCAATAGTTAAAAATTCAGAATTCTTTTAATGGAGCGATATAATCAACCTTTATATCTATGCTCAATGCCCTTTTATGCGTTTCGCCCATGATGACTCACTTAAACAGTCATATTTTCCAATTTTTTAGTAATTAAACCTTGTGAAAAGTTTTGGATAATTAACAGTCCTGCTCCCCGCACCTATAAAAACCAGAGTTACAACTCACAACCAAAAAACCAACCCCCCAGTCCCCAAACTTCACATCGCTTCCGGCGCCCCGATCCCAAGCGTATCCAGAGTATTCGCAAGCACGATCCGCGCGCAATCCACAAGCACAAGCCTGTTCGTCCTCAAATCCTCTTCCTCGGCACTGATCACAGGCACGAACCTGTAGAACTGGTTAAACGCATCCGCAAGTTCCCTTGCATATATCGCAAAGAAGTGAGGTTTTAATTCACGCGCAGACTGATCTATAACCTTATCGAACAGAGCCATTTTCTTGATAAAAGCAACCTCTGTATCCTCCACAAGAACTGAAGGGTCAATCTCTGTATCAGGATTCCATATCCCATCTTCCTCTGCCTTTTTCAGGATACTGCACGCGCGGGCATGTGCATACTGGATGAAAGGAGCGCCCTGTTTCTCAAAATCAAGTGCCGTTTTCCAGTCGAAGACCGTAGATTTTTCAGGAGTCACTTTAACGATATCGTACCGCACAGCACCCATACCAACAACATTAGCAACCTCTCTTTTGAACTCATCCGACATCTCAGGACGGCGTTTCTCAACCTCCAAAAACGCCTGCTCCTCTATCTGGTCGAACAGATCATCAGACGTAATGAACTTACCGCGCCGTGTGCTCATCGAGCCTTCAGGCAAAGATACAAACTCAAAAATAACGATCTCAGGTTCAGGCTTACCAATCGCATTCAGAGTTGCCTTGAGTTGTCCCGAAATCAGTTTGTGGTCAGCTCCTAAAACATCAATCATGCGCTCTGCCTGCTCACCTTTCCATTCATGGTATGCAAGGTCGCGTGTAGTATAAAGTGAAGTACCATCTGTCCTCTGGATAACAAGCGACTTTTCAAAACCGTAATCCAAAAGATCCACAACAAGCGCACCATTATCGATCTCAGTGCGACCTGTCGCCTTGATCTCATCAACGATACGCGAAACCGCACCGTTGCGTATAAAATCGGACTCATTGACAAACTTATCGTGAAAAACATTCATTCGAAGAAGTGTTTCCCTGATACCGGAAACTGCAAGACTGACCGCCTCATCGAAACTATCGATCGTAGCATCATCCCCGCTCTCAACAAGCTGAATACGTTTGTCGATCTCTGCAACCTTTTCAGGATGTTCTTCAAGGTCCGCATTAGCCTTAATGTACACATCCGCAATTGCATGGTCGGATTTTTTAGATTTATCGAACTCAAACTGTGACAGTGCCCAAGATACGATAGCTATCTGGCGACCCATGTCATTAACATAATACTGCGTCTCAACGTCATATCCGGCATGCTTGAGTATGCGCGTCAGTGTATCGCCTATAACGGAATTTCGGATATGTCCGACATGCAGGGGACCGTTCGGGTTCGCGGATGTGTGCTCCATCATGATACTGCCGGTGCAAAAACCGCCGCCAAAACCTGTTTTTTCATCCCTTATCCTCACAACCGTCTCATCAACATATTCTCGGCTTGCCGTAATATTCAGGTACGGTCCTGTTGTACCAATCTTTTCAACATACGAACCATCCGGTATTGTTACCGCAGCAGCGATCTTTTCCGCGATATCCTTTGGATTCTGTTTTGCCTTTGATGCCAGACTAAACGCAACCCTTGATGCAATATCCGCATGTGGAGATGGTTCAAGAACAATATCATCAACTTCAAAACCTGCCGACCTGATTGCATTATCAAGTATAGACGTAACCTGTTCCTTAAATTGTAAAAACAAAAATAATCACCTTTTGAATAATTAGATCCCTGTACTGTAACGCAGAATTGCAGCAATGCCACCAAAAGCGTTCATGAGCTGTGCACCCTCGTCAAAGTCAGTCGAAATGAACATAACCTCTGTGCCCATCTGATCACACATGCCGGATAATTCATCCACCACATCCACTTTCTCAACAACTCTCAGGGTTGAGCCGCATTTAGGACAGTTGCCTGGAGGTTCTATTTTCTGACTGGGTTTGTATTCACGTGTAATACTAGCCTCATAATCGCATGATTCGCATTTTATAATATCCTTCTCGGCCCTCAGGTCCTCGGAAAGTAACAGTACATCCACAGCACCAACATCCAGATTAGCTTTTACAGCCTCTGCACCGTATGTCGCTTTTCCTGAATCAGAAACCAGTTCACCAAAGAACCTTTTCATCATATTCTTCTCAATCATAAGATCAAGGTCTGCAAGCCTGTCACCTGCTGCATTCACAAGTTCGGACAGTCCCGATTCGTCGGTGTAGGCAGCATCAAAAAGTCCTATAATCTTTTTCTCAATTTCATGATGGAAAAAATGACCGGACTCAAATTCTTCCTTTGTCGGAGAAGGTCCACCTATCAATACACCCTCAAAGTCTTTCTGGTCTACTGTCATGAACACATCACTTGCAGAATTACCTATTCGTTTATAGAAATCATGTATTGCAATGAGCCGAAGCTGCTGGAATCTGTGTGCACTCTGTCCACCTTTTCGCTGCTTACCAGGTACGTTTGATGTCATGTGGCGGAACGATTCGATATGTTTCCCTGTCAACAATCCAACAGTTGCCTCTCTGCGATCGAGAACCAAAAGACCGTAGGTCTTCTTATCCCGCAGCATATCCTCAAGAGGAGGAAGATAAAACGATGAATCACAGTGATATTTGTAAGTCTGTATTGGCTCAGGTGGCTCGACCATGGTTGTCTCCATGTTGGTCTTATTCGCACCGACATCAACCGCACCCGTAAAGAACACAATACCATTCTCGGGCGCTTTTTTGATATACCGCAGTCTTGAAAGCAACGACTCAAGTGCCCCCTGTACATTGGTCTTGGTCATTTTGGATTTGATGTTCGCAGCCTGCCCATGCTCATCCCTTAACTGGGACGTGACATCTGATATCTGTTTATCATGCGGGATGTACAGTGATACAAGTTCAGTGCCCCTGCCTTTTTTATCCCTGAGCCCTTCAAGTTTGCGTTTGAATTCGTATTTCTGATGTGCCGATTGTTCTGCCATTTTGTGAACGCCTCGTGATTGGGATTATAGTTAAGATTTAGATTGAAATTAAGATTGAAATTTGATATGTGACTGACTCTTGGTTTTTCTTACTCTAAGTAGATGTTGATGTAAATATAGATTATGACTGCTACTTGTTTATTACAGTTAAAACCAAACAATGCTAACTGATATCGTGCAAATTTCAATAAGCATATTTGTTAGTAGTTTTTAGTTCCAATTCAATCCGCCACCTCTCGGCATATCCCGTCATAATCAATAAAAGACTAATAGAACGATCTTAATTTATCTTTATGATATTGACAAAATTACATTTCAATCCCCAAAACAACCACCCACATCATCAAGTGTATAAAGTAAAAAGCCATTAACCTTAGCAAACTCCTCTGCCTTTTTTGAAAAACCCGATTTTGAGATCACTGCAAAATGTTCCTGCCTATTACCCTTATTCCAATCTACAAGCCAAGACTTTTGCATAAGGTTCTCCAAAACACCGACATCAGTTAGTCTATTTCGCCATTTACATTCACACAAAAAAATATCATTCGTATTTTCATCCAGAGCAACGATATCAATCTCACTACCTTTACGATTCCACCATTTACCGATCTTTGAAAAACTCAATGGAAGCATGCCCTGTTTATTCATATTCATCAGAAACTGCGTCGCAACGTTTTCAAATTCATGTCCCGTAAATGCATCAAAATCCTGCATGATCTTTCCCATCAAGATATCATAATTGCCGATCTCATAATCGCTCATGTTCCGATATACGTACCTGAACCAGAATTTGAAGAAATTATCACTTATGAAGTATCGCCCTTTTTTACTCTTCCACGGTTTCTGCTCAGTTATCGGGACAACATAATCCAAATAACCAAAATCCTTCACAAGCAAACCAAGATATTTATTTATGCTCTGCGTCTTTATTCCAGATTTATCCGCAATCGTTGTCATTTCGGAATTTCCAAGAGCAATCGCTTCAAGTATTGAAAAATAAGAAGAATGCTCACTCCCAAAATCTTCTACCAATATACTTCTGGCTTCCTCTTTCAATGGAGCGAAATCCCTGAAAATTAGTAAACGAAGAGCAGAAAAGATATCATCACCAAAAAGCCCTTGCTCCTCTGCTGCCACATAATATTTTGGAATACCACCAAAAACAGTATACCAACGCATCTGCTCTTCAATTTCCGTAACACCAATATCTGCCAACATTCCGGCTATGTCCTTGAACAACAACGGTTTTAACACATACTTTTCGGTAACTCTTCCAAAAAGAGGCTCTTTGCTATCAGAAAATATCTTGTTCATCAGCGTTACATGCGAACCCGCAGCAATTATATGAACATGCGTTTTGTTCTTAAGATTATCAAACACTTTCTGAAAATCGGAAAAAATGCTTTCATCCACATATTTCAGATTCTGGAACTCATCAAAGAATACAACTGTATTATCCCCAACATTGTTCAACAAAAATTTCAGCCATTCATCGAACTTCAGTATTGTTGGAAACCCATCAATTCTGGTTCTGGCAATTTCAGATAATTCCTCCAAAAGCAATGAAGGTTTTTTTCGACCAATAAAAAAATAAAGATGCTCCTTATTTTCATAGAACTTCTTGACCAATTCGGTTTTCCCAACCCGCCTTCGTCCACTAATTATTGTAAAATGAGTTGATTTACTACACAACTTCCGAACACGTTCAAGTTCGTCCAGTTCATCCTTGCGGTTATAAAATCTCATGGTCGCTCAATAATAATACTAATTAGTATCATACTAATTAGTATTATTTATAATTTTATGCTCAAATTGGGGCAGTCTAATATTATCATACCAATCAGTATCATACCAATCAGTATCATTCCCAAAATAAACGAAGGCTTGATAATAACAGGTGTTTTCGAAGGCGAAGAGACCGATGATTGCAAAAAGATAGTGTATAAGCTTTTGTGGAAATGGTTGCTGGAATGAGGCCAAATATGAAATTTGGGACACTTGTCTAGTCCAATTTCTAACTATAGCACCTATCCTCTACATCATGATTTGTTGTTGGAATTTATCTTTAAGTCCACTTTCACCTTGTGAACAGCATGATCGACAGCCAAGCCTCTTAACATCCACCTTAATACAGATGCTTGTGCGGTTTTATTGTCCACAAACTGTTTTTTTGCAATCGCAGATACTTCCTCTCCCGCCTCGGTCAAAAGTTCTGACAACGTTTTTTTGGAAAATATATCGAGACCGCCAACCTTCAATCCCATCATGGTCTTGAATCCGGGAGATGGATCACGATTTATCCTGATAATATGTTCCTGCAACTTTTTCGTTATTGGTGCCTGGCGGACATCCGCAACATATCGGTTCGCAGGCAACGGTTTTGATGATTTTTTGGGTGCTGCAAGATTATCCGCAACGCTGTTTTTGTCCCTTGGCACCCATTCGTATTTGACTTTGAGATTGTGTCCATCAATGAATTCGCCGATCTGTTTGGCAAGTCCCCGCAGTACCGTATTGGAGATCTTCCAGTTGCCTGCCATTTGATTGATGACAAGTTTACTGTCCCCTTTGATCAACAGGGGACCTCTTCCATCCTGTTGAATATAATGTTCCAGACCTTTTTTCAGTGCGGTATACTCGGCAACGTTATTGGTGTTACCTGATTGAGGTTTTTGTTCTGCGTATCCAGTGATTGACTGGCCATTCAGAACAAACACCCAACCAAAACCCATACGACCGCCCGGGTTTTTGTCACATGCTCCATCAAAATTTAAAGTATCCATGATAACCAATCCTAAAAGCAGACTGGATAAAATATCTGTCGGTTTCTCGATGATGGGGTGACCTGAGATACTGGCTGGGAATATTTCATTAATACAATGGGTTGGTGTGTTTGCGATTGTCAAGTCCACGGAAGTGGTAATCGGGAAGAAGCAGGGGAGTTCAAGTTGAATACGAAACATCAAGACGCCCTAGTGTCGTGTCAACATTCAAGTGTCAATTATGTGAGGCATAGATTGTATAAAACAATTCCATGATACAGCAATTTTAACATTTTTTTTAGACGCAGATTTACGCTGATTAACGCAGATTTAAGGTAGAATCAGCGTTAATCTGTGTTAATCAGCGTCTTGGATATAATTGGAGAATGGGATAGTATCAGATTATGCATTGGTGTCATTATACAATTGACATAACACTAGACAGTAGACGGCGTGTTCTTTTGTTTAGTCTCAATAACATTTTCAAGTTGTTGTATATTATCTTTAATTAGATCTGTAAAAAAACGGTCCCCCGTGCTCGTATATTTTTCAATCGCATTAGAATGAATATCATTCAAAGTTTCTAGAGCATCTTTTGCAATATCTATATCATCATTATCTGCTGCGTGAATTCCAATAATCTTCAAAGAAATACATGCGTGATTTCTTGCTTTTTTCAAATCAAGATCGATTGCAATTTTTGTAATTGAAGAAAGAGCGCCAATAATCTCAACTTCCAGACTTTGTTTGTCATTGTCTGTAATATTTGCATTTTTCATTAGTTTAGAACCAATCAAAGAAAGTGCAATCATTCCGTACAAAATTGTTGATTCACATTCTTTTTCCCATTTTTCAGTGACTTCTATTATAATATGTTCAAGCGATTTTATCGCAGAATGCAATATATTATATGAAATGTGGGCGGAGGCAATATTACTTAATCCAATTTCTTTAATCGACATTATCACTTTTCGTGTATCATCTTCGAGTCTATTATCAATTGCAGTTTTTGCAACATTTTGAAATGAAGAGATTACTATAACAGTGGCATCACCCATTTTTTGTTCATCTGCAATTATCCCTATTTTTTCAAGGTATGAAATTAAGTCAGACAAATTATAATTGATATCATCAATTATCATAAAAGTTCCAAATTTTTCAAGAATTGATGCTACATGCTCTACTGTTTTTCCATTTGTTGACGGGCAGCTATAATTCCAATAGTTTCAACATGACCAATGATTCGACTTGCAATCTCTGGTTTATGATTGTGGTCACATTTTTTGTCTTTAAGGATGCCATATGCTTTTTGTTCAATTATTTTTAAGCCATACCTTGTAGTTTCATAATCATATTTCATCATTGAACCTTGCAACACGTCAACAATTGGTTGAATTGAATCGTTTACAGGTTGGATCTGCCCGTTATCATCAATATTGTCATTTTTCTCAAGTTTAATTGCATTATTAATCTCAGAAAAGCTCATGACTTTTGACAATAGTTCTATTATTTCAGTTGGCTTAAACATTTCAAGGGTGTTCACAATGTATGGCCAAAGAGCAAGCAGTGCAAAAATACTAAGTGAATATACAATCCATATGTCTCTTTCAAGAGAAAAATTGTAATTCGAATTGGGTATTTGTTTGAGAACCCAAGAACCATAAATCATTGCAGAAAAATAAATTAGTATGAGAAATGAAAAATTGAAACTTCTTATAAATATATTAATAACTCTTGTAGAATATGATGATGAAGTTTGTTGTATGGCAACTAAACTCAGGGAAACAACTATGGCAAGTATGGCGGCTTCACTTTGTATTAAAGCACTAATCATGTATCTTGCACTATCAGCATCAGTATAAGTGGGTTCTAAATGATAAAATATTCCAGTTATGATAAATGTTGGGACAAATAAAATAATGTAAGTAAACAGTTTTCGAGATCTCATTAACATATAAAATATTGTTATTATACTTATACCCACAACAAAAATTAAAAATATGTTGTAATATATCACAAAAAATAAAATGGTCATTATCATTACGTAAAACATTGAGAAAACTAGAAAAAAGACAGGTAATGAAGAGATATCATAAGAAACATGGGAATCTTTAGACTGAATCCCATCAATTATATTATTTAATGAGGATTCCAACGTGTTTTTTGACATATTTGTATAAATTGTTCGTATGAATATATATAATTCCGCAGGTAAATCGCACTTTCCGCAGGTAAATCACAAAAGTGAATCTTTTTCTTAAATGAAAATGATGCCGAATGAGTACGGTTTCCAAAATATGCTCACAAATGGTTTAGAATGATGTATGTCAATTTTCTATCGAAGTTTGCAAATTGTATACTAAAACAGTACCTTTCCAACATTGAGTGGGCGAATATTGTCATCTTACCATGCATATATGTATGTACAGTATAACTATAATATAAGATGGATATTCAAAAACGATATCAGGAAAAATGTTCAAAATTTTCATATACCTGCGGAAAGTGCGGTAAATTCCAAAAGTGATTTTTTTAACGAATTCATCCATTTAATCAATAAACTCATCTGAGGGATGAAACATCAAAAAAAGAAAAACAAAAAAAGAAAAACAAAAAAACGCCGGAAAGAGGGACATCCGGCATTTCATATTAACCGACTTCACTGCTTACTGTTCTTATAAACCCGCAGTCCAACAGCCAAAACAACCACAATCAAAACCCCAGCCACAATTATCTTTAAATTTCCGAGTTTTTCTGATGTGGGTATTGCAGGCAAGGTCTCAACCTGTATCTTTATGACATCCGATATCTGGTCATGACCATCAACATCCTCGTACTTGATCTCGCTATTAATGGCATACATCTTTGTTGTTGCTGTCTCATCCACTTTCAGGTTGAACAATGCAACAGCACTCTCATCCGGAGCAATAGAGCCAATGAATGCCTGGTCATCTGTCGTACTGAACGGGTCTGATGCGCTAATCCTCACTGTCGCATCCTTAATTGGCAGGTCTCCCACGTTTTTGAATGTAACCGAAAGCAGCTCTTCCTCATCAGCCACAAGTTCACCACTCACATCAATCACTTCAAACTTTGCCTCTTCCTTAACCGAAATTGGGATTGTAATATTATCTCCACCAATTTCATACCACATACCGACCTCAAGGTTCGTAATACCAAGACTTGTCTCATTATCACCATCGATCTGGATATTTTCCTGATATCCGTACATAAGTGTCAAAATAAGTGGATACACACCGGCTTGTGCATTATTTGAGATCTCTATCGTGTACTGGAAAGGTTTTTCGGTCTGCTCTCCAGCTTTAAGTGAACCTACTTCCTGTTGACCGGATTTCACTTTCACAGCAGGGTCAAGCGATGTCAAAAATCCCACAATCCCGATTGCTGTAGTCTTTTGAGCCTCATAAGTAAATTCAGTTTGCTGAAGTTTTATATCAAGATCACTTGCAGGGATGGAAAGATCTTTTTCCACTTTAAAACCTGTTATCAATCCCTTGTTCATCAGGTTTATACTAACAGTGACCGTATCACCTCGCGCAAATTCGGTATCACCGATCACGATCGCAGTCAGGTTCGGACCGCCATAGACCGTGTAGTAATTCTCCCCAAAATCAAAGTGTTCAGGAAATGCAGCCTGTGCAGGCATTGCAAGAAGTACAAGCAATGATGCGATCAGCGGCAGTATTATTTTAAATTTTGTCTTAAAATTTGTATTTAAACTTGCATTTATCTTTGTTTTCATGCCAATCCCTCTTATCGTATAAATTTTATCTGTAAATTTCATTTGTACTTCTCTATATTCAGTATAAACTTAATAATCATAAAAATTCCCAAAACAAACACGCCACCAAGCGCCATTGTTCCTGCACCCAGTTTATCGGGAGAAGGTTCAAGCGGTACGGTCACTTTCAGGTTTTCTGAAAATGCAGTATTGCCGTTTTCATCAATATACTTGATCTCGCTGTCAACCCCATAATCTTTCACAAGCGAACTCCGATCCGCAGATGCCTTAAAAGACACAGTATCACTTTCCCCGGGTTCAATCGTGCCAAGTCGAAGTACACTTTGTTCTACAACAAGTGGTTTCATAACAACCACACGAACAACTGCATCCCTGGCAGGAATCTCCCCTATGTTTTTGTATGTAACATTTATCACACCAAAAGACCCTGCCGTAAGATGTCCTGAAACATCCGTGATCTCAAATTCAGTCGCCCCTTTGACAAAAATTGGGATGACTAAGGTCTTGTTTGCGCTCTTGTAATTTGTAGTATGGTCAAGACCTGTAACACCAAGTCGGTACACCTCGTTTGTAGTCATACGCACCTGACTTTGGTATTCGTATGAAACCGGAAGCTGGAGATAATATGCACCTGCAGGGGTATGGTCTGAAATTGTGATGGCATATACCAGCGGATTGTCCGGTAACTTTCCGGGTGCGAGTTTTTTCATGACACGTATCGATGCAGACGGATCAACTTCAATATATGGACTGGTAGAGATCAACTCTGCTTTGATACCAACGGCTATTGTGCGCATAGTTTCATATTGCAGTTCTTGCAATGATGTTGCATGCTTTTTCTTATCCGTGCCAACACTTGTATCGGATTTGAATCCGTACAGCACTCCTTTGTTTGCAAGAGTTATGCGGATCTGTGCGGTTTCCCCACGTTCAAATTCATAGTCTCCAAGTAAGGAAGCGTAAATGTCGGGTTCACCATAACTGTTGTAGTAATTTGTCGAGAATGCATGATTTGGCGGTAAGAACTCTTTTGTATTTTCGGGTTCATCATCAGCTGATGCCATTG
Organism: Methanosarcinaceae archaeon; assembly: GCA_020793555.1. Taxonomy (GTDB): domain Archaea; phylum Halobacteriota; class Methanosarcinia; order Methanosarcinales; family Methanosarcinaceae; genus Methanovorans. The sequence continues at coordinate 14,077 of DQIO01000324.1, forward strand.
GAATCATAACCACAACCGTGCATACAATTATAATTATAATTATAAATGTAGAGATGGGAGCAAATAATCCAATTCGATTTAACGACCTTCGAACTTTATGGCCATTGCCATTACTGTCACCATTATCATTACTGTTACCACTACAACTGCAATTCATTGGATATCAATCTCCGATGTGTTAAGTACATGTTCACCTGTTTTAGCATGTTTATTAGAAATATTTTTACTTTTCATGTTATCTCGCCATGTGTCAAGTAGCACCATCACAGGCGGAAACACAATGAACGCTGCAAAAAGTGCCAGCGCTACATCCATTACGGTCACAATACCAAAATTACTGGTCATGGAGAATGGTGATGCGACAAGTGCAGAGAAACCAAACATGGTTGTAAGACCCGATGGAATTATCGCCTTTCCTATCTTTTTAGTTGCTTCACGCATAGCATCGACCGGGGCCAAACCTTTTTCCTTCTCTTCATAATAGCGTTCCATCATAAGTATTGCATATTCAGATCCCACTCCAAGTATAAGGGCACCGAGTGTTGCTGTCATGGGTGTATATTCCAGTCCGGAGTAATACATGACCCCGCCTGCCCATCCTATCACCATGAACATTGTAACAACAGGTGTGAAGGCTTTGACCCAATCGCGATATATTATAAGCAATCCGCCAAATACCAGTGCAAGCCCAAAAAATGTCATTGCAACTCTGCCTGATGTAAGTGAACTGATAACTGTCGTAAACACAACCGAATTGCCTGTTACTGTAACAAATGCTCCTGGTGGCGGGGGCATCCATGCAATATCTTCCCTTACGACTTTGACCAGTTCCTCAACGCCTGTAAGGCCGATATCAGCAACGGAATTTCCAATTTCCAGATTCATCAAAAGCATATTATTGCCGTGTATAAATCGTTTTTTCCGCATTTCCGGGATCTGGTCATACAATTTTGCGATATCTTCACTGTTATCAGGAATTGTGCCACCATTCATTGATTTTATTATAGGGGCAATGCTAGATGCACCATATACATTACTTCTCCCTTCAACTTCATGAGCGCTGAATTCATCCATCCATCTAAGAAGATTCGGATCAGTGGCATCATCGGTTTTTATGATAAGGTTGAGGGCATCTGATCCACCTGTTATGCTACCAAGATGTGCAAGGTCGATCAGCGCCGGCATGTCCTGGGGTACAAATGTTTTCACGTCTGTCTGGATCGGTACAAACGAATCCACGTATAATCCTGAAACACACAGAATCGCCGCAATGCCAATTATCATAAAAGGGTGTTTGATTGTTAATTTGGATGTGTTTTCGAGCAAACGTTCAAGTTTATCAGGTTGTTTGCTTGCATTTTTGGCGGTGGGTGTTGTAATTTCAGAAGCTGTGGATGATGTGGTATTTTTAGATTTGAATCCGGCAAGCAAGTTTTTCCTGCTAAACGTGTCAAGACCATATATTAGAGCTACACCAACAAAAAGTGATGAAAGGAAACACATTATTATTCCAATGAGGAGCAGTTTTGCAAAATCCTGTATCATTGGAACTGTGGATGTGAAAAGCGAGAAAAATCCAAGACCCGTGATGATCATTGCGGTAAGTACGGCAGGACCGGTGTGTTTTATCGTCTGTATTACGGCTTTCGCTTCATCAGGTTCTCGCTTAAGTTCTTCTTCGATCCGGCTGTGAAACTGTATCGCATAATCGATCCCAAGTCCGATGAGGATCGGAAATGCGGACATGGATACCATACTGAGCGGTATTTTGAGGTATCCCATTGCACCGAATGTGTACACGATCCCGAGTAGTACGATAGGGAGTGGCAAAAGTTTCCACCTTACGTGTCTAAATACAAGATAAAGTACTATGAACATTAGAATAATTGATATCAAAAGCAGTGGTGCCATGCTGGTCTTCATTTCATTGTCCATTGCAATCGAAAAGGCTGGGTCGCCTGTTACTATAATATTATAATCAGGTGGGAATTCTGAGATTAAGGCTGCAATTTCGGTTTCACGCAGGACTTCTTTCATCTGTACGTCGGTTGCATCGCCCGGCATTTCTATAAAGACAATTGTATGCGTGTCATCCGGCAGGATCACTTCAAAATCAGATATGTGGCTTGATACGATCGCATCAATCTCTTCCCTGCTGTCAGGCATTTCATATCTGCCTGTTATTTGATAATTGAAATTCTTTATGGCAGATACCGCACTTGAAGTGCCAACAACGTTCCGTGTATTCTTTGATTGCTGTTCCAGTCTGTCAACTGCCTGCAGAACCTCTGCACTTTTGACATCTTCGCCTTCTATTAGTACAATGATGGATTGAGTGAAAAATATCCTGAGATATAGGTGATCGAAATCCTGATACAGTTTTGAAGTTTTCTCGACAAACGTCTCAGTTCCCGATTCCATAGTTATCTGCTGTGCACCCTGCCCTGCAACTGCGATGAGCAGTATTGCTATCAGGATAATGGGCAACGTGTTATGTTCTATGAAAATCCCTAATTTCTCGAAGATATTTTTAATATTTATGTCCCCTATGTTAATATTACAAAATGATTCACAGTATTTTCTAACATTGGTAAATTGATGATTTTATTTAAGCCTGCCTGATAATGACTGCGGTCAAATGTGACCATAGTCACAAATACAATATGTTATACTTAAGGATGTCGGAGGTGTAAATAATGATAATAGCCAGTACTTCCGAATAGCCATACTTCCGATTGACTAAATATTTTGTGCTTCAACTTAAATTACACAAACATGTTTTGACCTTCATTGACTGACAGTCAGTCAGTGATCAAGTTAAGATTGTCTAAATAGTTTTTGCAAACGACGGCCTTGTGTATGAAGTCTGAGTATTGGCTGACTTTATACACAAAGCCGATAGCACCAATACCATTAAATATGGCTGGGGCCAAACTATGACTATAGTCATATTTGACCACCAGTCACTAATAATGATTAATAGTTACTAATGTTAAGAAGATGATTGCATGTCCCTGCGTGAGAAAAAGAAAATTGAGACAAAAAACAAAATCTTCGAGGTATCTGGAAGGTTGTTTAAGGAAAAGGGGTTCGAAAATACAACTGTTGATGAGATCACAAAGGAAGCAGGGATAGCTAAAGGTACATTTTTCAATTATTTCTCGACCAAAGAGGCGCTCCTATTGTATTTCGGAGAGAAAAAAGAGGAATTGGTCTACGATCTTATTGAAAATGAAACAATGAAAAACATTCCTACAAAGGAAAAGATAAAGAACATACTGATCTGTCTTGCTGATAGTTGCGAAAAAGATAAAGAACTCACAAAATTGCTTATCCTTGAACACACAAAATGCATGCAGCATTCCTGTTTGGGACCGGATGAATGTAAAAACAGTTTATATCGCCTTAACAAGCTTGTGTGCGCCTCACTTGAAGAGGGCGTGGGGAACAAGGATGTAAAAAGCAGTATCGATGTAAAGATGGTAGCCGATATTATAACCGGGATACATTTGTATTCCCTAATCGTTTGGTTGAAATCTGATGGCGAGATATCCTTTTCCAATAGTATATCTGAAAAGATCGATATGTTGTTCGAAGGTATCGGGAAGTGAAGTTGAATAATCGAATGATTGCGTTGCATGAATAACGATTTATAAGCTGCTTGATCACAAACAGATGTATATTTTTAAAATTGTATGAGAATCGGATTTGGGGCTTAGTGTCACCTTTGGCAGTAGAATGAATAAATTCAAATTAAACCATTATCAGAATATATATCATATAATTTTTCTGCCTCTTCGCTGTTTTGTATGGGCAAGGCTTCCGTTACAGAAAAATCATTCCTGTTAATCCCATAAACAATAATTAGATCGAACCAAATCCAATGACCAATCCTTTAATTTTATTGGCAGTGGAGCGAAGGACACCTTCGTCGGTGTCCGAGAGCGGAACGCTTCAGCTCAGCGCGTAGCGTACTAATAAACGGATAAATAAACATCAGTTAAAGCAATCGATGAAAGTAGAAAGTTTATAATCAGATGAAAGACGAGGAGTTACCCACACAAAACAGCGATGAGCCATATTTGCAATAACAGCACTCACTAAAAAACCAAAAATAAAATTCATTATATGATTGGTATCATACCCTTTTTCAAATATACTCATTTATCCATCACCCTGTTAATTATACTAAACCTAGTCAGTTTTTTGTAACTCTTAGTTATCAGTTTACTTTGCTGTATCTGTTTTATTACAAAATGGCTATAAATTATACTTGCGGAGTAGTATATATATCAATTTACAAATAACAATCAACATAAGTATATCAAATTTTCTAAAAATGTGATAATTTATATTACCCCTACTCTACAATAGCCGTATGCTTGCCCTCATATTGCTCACCCTTATACACCACGTAACCATAAATATGCAGTGAGCGGTACGATTGCAACTATACAAAGAAGTGTAATAAATGACGAGATCATAAACTCGGCTGCACCCCATCTTGACAGGTCCGATCCCTGTGCTGCCTGTGTCGTTGATGTTGAAGATGGTTGTTGAGTTGTTGATGTTGCAGACGTTTGTGATATTTGTAAATCAGTCAATGGCAATCCATCAACATAAATGTTAACAGAATTCGATACAATACTGCCACGGTTATCATACTTGTCTGCAAAGAAGATTTCCACTCCTGACATATAATAATTTCCTGTTCTGGTGGGTAGTATTGTGTACTCCAGGCGCTTACTTTCCCCTGCAGCCACCCTGCCATTCCATTTAGTTTCTCCGCTGATCACTTTTGCCCATTTGAAAACCATATCTGAAAAACTGACCTCTGCATCCAGATCACCCATGTTCGTCAGAGTCAGCATAACAGTAGTTTCATCACCTTCATACAACACATTTGATGATAATGATTTTACGACAGTAATATCAGCACCATGTACATTGATCGAAGGTTTGGGATCCTCAGTACCGGCAACATATGTTTGTCCATTCATAGTCCACTCTACATTTGCAGGGGGTAGTGTAAAACTACCAATTTGTGTAGGCATTGCTTTATAGGAAATATCAACCGATGAATCCGAATCAAGAACCAACGTCCATTCAAGAGATTCAACATCCACAGGCATGAATGACACTGGAAGTTCATCATACACATTGACGGATGTAGAAAAATCTGCCATATTGTGAATTGTAAGGTTGACGCGGGTGGTTTCCTGTGCTCCATAAGTCAACTTGTTCAAGAATAGTTGATATGAATCGACATGTTTTTCGATGGCAATATATGAACTCACACTGGTGTCTATTGTTGCTGAATTTGTATATTCTACACCCTTATAATCATAACCTTTCACATCTGCCGTTACTGTAAAACTCGTACCAAGTGGTGCCTTAGGTGGGATGACAGTGACCTTGAATGTTTTGCTTAATGAGGGGTTAATGATATGATATTTCTGGATCGGTTGTTCAACCGTGCCACCGGTCACAGATGTTTCCAAAACAATACCTCTTAGGGGCACTGTTCCGTTGTTTTTGACAATGAACTCGTATTCGATCGGAACATTCGGATTATATATATCCTGTTCAGATGTCATCGATGCTTCAATCTCCGGCGTACCCGGGCGGTAGGTCTCTAAAAATATCTCTTCTTTAGGTTTATCCAAATAAAATGCATGCACAATGAACTCATCATTGTATTTTTTGGAACTTTTTGTCTGGTATATATCCTGAATAACAGTCCCGTTCTTTGAGACTGCAATTGCTACAACATCTTCGGAAAAACCACTGATCCTGATCGTATAATCCCTGCTTGTTATCTCATCCCCACTCACAAGTTTTATTTTTTCGATATCTATTATCCAGACACGTTCAAGTTCCTGCTTGTACATTTCCAGAGATACTTTTCCATCTTTGATGTCCAGAACTTTGATAAATAACAATTCATCATAGATGTGTTCACTGTTTGCCAGCGGATCAACGAAAAAGGATTCCATATAGACCTTGTTCTTATAGATGAGAAGTGTTGCGGAAGCAGGCGTTCCATTCATGTCTATATTATGTATTTTGATGACATGATCGCCTGTGTCTGCACGTTCTCCTACTCCGATCTCAAAACTACCCTGATAAACCCAGATATTCTCATCCTGAAAATCATGGGCTGCTGTGGCAGGTACTATGCACACAATCGACATGATAATAATTGTGCTGGTAATTATAAAAATAGCGGATGAAGTATTCCTTGAAGACATTAGAATTATTTATGTACTGCATACCGTTTAAGTGTTGTTGTATTTTTCAGAATGATAAATATAATTGAAAAATAACCAAAAAAAGAGAAACTGGAGATTTAATCTCCAGATTATACAACTGCTGCAACAGCAGCACTTGCATTTACAAGACCGTTTCCATAACTATTATCAAATCCATCTACACCCAAATCGGTTGCAGTTAATGTTAAAATATCTTCCACATCAGAAGGTGTCATTGACATGTTTTGATAAAGCACGAGTGCTGCAACGCCTGTTACATGAGGACATGACATGCTCGTACCACTGATAGTCTTGTACAGCCCGTCGTTCCATGTGGAGCGGATAGAAACCCCAGGTGCTGCTATGTCAACATAATTTCCGGAATTACTGAAATCTGCAACATTGTTATCACTATCTGTTGCAGCAACCGCCACGACGTTATCATACGCTGCCGGATAGGATGTCTCTGTTGTTGAAATATCACCATCACCACCGTTTCCTGCTGATGCTATTATCAGGACTCCATTATTGTGTGCTGCATTTATGGCATCCTGGAATGGCTGTGAGTAACCTCCACCTCCAAGACTCATGGTTGCGATGTCCATATTATGACTAACTGACCAATCGATTCCTGCAATAATGTCAGAAGTATATCCCCAGCCTCTGCTATTAAGAACTTTTACGGCATACAGCGACACATCCGGTGCAGCACCAACAACTCCAATTTCATTATCCAATGCTGCAATAATACCTGCGACATGAGTGCCATGTCCATAATCATCATCCCATTTATCAGTGGCTATTACTCTAACTGGACTCCTGTCCGCAAACCCTACACCTCCAGCAATGTTTTCCGCGAGATCTGGATGATCTTTGTCAATACCAGTATCGATGACTGCAACTTTAACGTCGTCACCTGTGGAGCTACTCCAAACATCCGGCACCTGAATTAAATCCATGTTCCATTCAACAACCTCAGGGGGTTGTATTGGTTCAGGTATAGGTACCGGCACGGGTTTCTTGGTAATATAGACTATTGAGTCTTCTTCAACATACTTCACGCCTTTTGCACCCTTCATGTTTTCCAGGGCATTTGCAGGCAATCGCGCAGCGATCGCAGGTATTATGCTGTATTCATGCATCACAGAACCACCGTGAGCATTTACCAATCCCTGATCAGGTTTATCTTCAAACATAATGATAACAGGTATCTTATCCGATGCAGGTGCCAGTGCAGGCACCGCAATGGATAAAACTATTAACATAGCTAATGTAAATATAATTATTTTCATATTTTTCACCCAAAAAGTTACTGCTAAACATATATATAAAGTTATCTTCAACAGTTGAAAAAATCAATCATTCCTCAAATTCCGCAATCCCGCGTGCCACATTATTAAGCAGCCGCGCAGCGATCTTTTGAGATGGCCATGCACCCAGACCACAGTCAGGCCCAGCATACTTGATCCGGTCTCCGAACAGGGAATGCGTTTTCTCAAGTCTTTTTGTCACAACTTCAGGAGTTTCCATGTCTGTAACGATCTCCAACAGGCGCGCTGGCTCTTTCCAGACATTGGTATTGTACTTTTCATTGAGCACTGCTGCAAGATTGAAAATATCCGTACGCGCAACCCCTATTCGCAAGAACGAGTCTGAATCCTCCAAAACCTTCCTGTCGATCAAGTCAAGATACGAGGGATTTCCTGCCGATTCCACACCTATGACACTGATAGTAGGGGTGTCGCATGCGAGTTCATAATGCAGGGGTGAGTGCAGGTGAATTTCAACATCCGTGCCGTGTTTGCTTGCCGACTGTGAAGCAGTCGTCAGTGCAGCGATAATGTCAGAATCGTTGAACATTATCTGCGGGTTGATGCCAATACTCGGCTCGTCAATGGAAACGGTCTTGATGTTGAAGTTCTTTGCCGACTTGATGGAATTTTTGACAAACCTGTCCACGCTTTCAGCCAGCAGGTTAAGAATATCGGTATAATCCGTGCCTCCAAATTCTTTGAGATACAACTCAAGCGCACCTGTGATACATATACGGACATCGAGTTTCTCGCCCTGTTCCTCCCTGTACTTTGCAGCCGCAGTTTCGATTGCTTCAAGTTCCAGTATCCGAGCGCGGTTTTCCTTTACCTTGAACGGCTCTTCGGCGCAGTCGGGGTTATTAATTATGGACAAAAACTGCGCGTTCATGTCCTGATACTGCGGATATGTGGGAACCTGCACACCGGCATCGATCTTTTGCTGGAAACTGTCGTTTATTATGGAGAAAAGTTTTTCATCGTCTGCGCGGGTGGAGAAGGCATTGTTGATCCACTCTTTTGTTACGCCATCAGGTAGCGGATAACTACCAATGTCATCAAAAATTATGTCTGTCATGGTCTATTGGTTGGCTGGGATTGGATTTATAGGTTTGGCGCGCTTGGGGTTTGATACTGCTCTTTCAAGTTACAATTCTGTATCTCATAAATCATAACCGATCCAAAAAAGTAGAATTTCCGGCATCTTCCGGATGTTGTCTCAGATTGAATATATCGGATAAGAATGTGCATCCAGATGCACAAATAATATTTTTTGTAAATATCTTATATCATCCATTGGATATTTACAATGTTTGAAACCCACTGTGCTTCATGCTTGAGGGGAAAGTATGTCACACCACCGACTTGATTTCCACATATTATTATACATCTGGATTGCTTAATCTTAAACAATTTAGTACATAATACCTAAATAACATATTATGTTATATATATTTATCGATTATATGTAATTATTAATTGTAATGGTTTGGTTTACTCAAAAAACTTCAATCCAATCTGAACTTATTCCTTACCCAATCCCTGAATATCGAATCAATGAGCCGATACTGACCTTTTTTCACTCTCTCGATAATCCCAATATTGATCAGGTAGGGCATATAGTAGTACGGCACAGTTCCAATAAAGGACTTTAAAATCTTCAAGTTCTTTTTTGTGCATTGGAACTACAG